>CAUJIU010000061.1 GCA_963205075.1 Pseudomonadota bacterium
ATCTACCGTGGCCTTGTTGCATTCAGGCCGTACGGCTGCGCTGACAGAGTTGACGCGAGGGCCAAGCGGCACCGCCGTCAGACGGCTTTCCGCCCTTCGCAGTTTGATGGTCTGTCGTGCTGGGAAACATCGCTTGTCAACGCCTGGTCAACCCGTGAACGCAGTTTTGGCCACGGTTTGATCCGCCGAGCGTCGGTGAGAGTCGGTGATCGCCGACAAAAGCATGCGTCATTCCAAAGGCTTGCCAGTTAACCAATTGAAATCAAGAGATTTCGAGTAGCCGTATGTTGCGGCTCATAACCTGAAGGTCGTAGGTTCAAATCCTACTCCCGCAACCAAAATCCTGAAATTTATCAAACACGTAGAGCCTGACTTAACGGTCAGGCCATCTGCGTTGCATTCTTGTCAACATTTGGTCAAAGTTCTACGACTGCGCACCGCCAAGAATGGGGCGCTTACCAACGGAACGCGATGTTCGTCAACAATGCTTTCGACCAATACAGGATTGCGAGGAGGACAGAATGAGGGTTGCGCTGGTTACCGGTGCGTCGCGATCCTTGGGCGCGTCAATCGCATATGCCTTGGCGATGGAGGGCTGGTCCGTCGCGGTCAACTACAACAGTGACGTGGCGAGCGCCGAAGCAGTTGTGGAATCGATCCGAAATGACGGCGGCACAGCCGTTCCTGCGCAGTTCAGTGTCGTCGATTCAGAAGATCTTGCGAATGGCCTGGATACGATAGTCCGTGAGCTGGGACCCATCGATCTGGTCGTCAATAACGCAACAGGCCCGCAGCCCGATATGCCGCTGATGGACCAGACATGGTCGGATCACCTCGATCAGCTGGAATTCTTCGTGAAGGCCCCGTTTGAAATTCTGAAGGCACTCTTGCCCGGCTGGCGCGCCAGAAAATCCGGGCGCATCATCAATATCGGGTCCGAGGCCTTCGAGCTCGGGAATCCTTACTTGGGTCACTACGTCGCCGCCAAGGGGGCGATGCTTGGCTTGACGCGATCCTGGGCCCAGGAACTCGGGCCCGAAGGGATCACAGTCAATCTGGTGGCACCCGGCTGGATCCCGGGCCCCCGCCACGCGACGTTTCCGAAATCGGCATTCGACGGCTATCTCGCCAACACACCTGCGGGTCACTTTGGCGAACCCAAAGATATCGCCCATATGGTTTGCTTCCTGGCGTCCGAGAAAGCGGATTTCATCACCGGCCAGAAGTTTGCGGTCAATGGCGGCAGGACGCTACTTTAGGGTAACGCCGAGTGAGCGATACCTGAACCGCGACGCTTGTTGGCCTCAGGGTACGGCGCTCATCGCAATTCCTCCATCATCTTGTAGCGAAAGACTGGCGCAGGTTTTTCCATCCAAGGCACTTGCTCGGTGTATTGTTGAGGCGACGTCAGCTGTAATTGCTTGTCCCCATGTCGGCCTCCTTGCCTCAAAGTTAGGGGGCAAGGCGTCTACAAATCTAGGGGCACCTCACGGTTGAAGGCGCTTCCAAACGCCGGATCCAGCAGATGATCGACCTGGCATTCCTTGCGCCCGACCTCGTCCGTGATGTTGTCGATGGCGAACAGCCGCCCGGCTTCACGTCTGACTGGTGCAAGCGGCATAGCCTGCCGCCCAATTGGGATGAGCAGCGCGAGTTACTCACGCAGCTCTAGACAGCTCACGCAACAGCCTGATCCTATTGACCGCTTCGGTTCGGGTTTGGTGTCTTTGTGCCACGCTGGCCTGGGTAGGATCAACGAAACTGCCGCATCACCACCTGGCAGACCGCTACCGCGGAAATTGCCAGCGCAGACTTTGGCCGAATGGACAGCGAATGAGGGCGCTCCGGTGTGTCTGCGCCATCGCGGCCTTCCTCCATGCCTTTGAGAACCCGGCACCATGTCGCAACAAACGACACGTGTCTCAAACGAGGGAGAACACTGGCTGGGGCGGTAGGATTCGAACCTACGGTACACGGTACCAAAAACCGATGCCTTACCACTTGGCCACGCCCCAGCAGTGGCCGGTGTCTTACTGGGAAGGGCGGGGTGGTTCAAGCCCGTTTCCGCGAAAATCGGTGTGATTTTCCGGACCTTGCGATCAGGGATGCCCGCCGGTTCATACGCGGAGCGGATCGGCCTTGGCCAGCCGGTCAAAGGCCATCAGGCTGGTCACCAGCGCCTCCATCCGGTCGAGCGGGATCATGTTCGGCCCGTCGGAGGGCGCGCGGTCCGGGTCTTGATGGGTTTCGATGAACACGGCTGCGATGCCGAGGCTGACGGCGGCGCGCGCCATCACCGGTGCGAATTCGCGCTGGCCGCCGGACGAGCCGCCCATGCCGCCCGGCTGCTGCACCGAATGGGTGGCGTCCATCACCACCGGATAGCCGGTGCGGGCCATGGTCGGCAGCGAGCGCATGTCGGTGACCAGCGTGTTGTAGCCGAAAGAGACGCCGCGCTCGGTCAGCAGGATGCGGGTATTGCCGCAGCTCTCGATCTTGGAGACCACGTTGGGCATGTCCCACGGGGCAAGGAACTGCCCCTTCTTGACGTTGATCGCCGCTCCGGTCCGGCCGGCAGCCAGCAGCAGGTCGGTTTGGCGGCAGAGAAACGCCGGGATCTGCAGCACGTCGACGGCATCGGCCACCGGCGCGCAGTGCTCGGGGGCGTGCACATCGGTCAGTGTCGGGCAGCCGATGGCGGCCTTGACGGATGCCAGCACCTTCAGCCCCTCGTCGATGCCAAGGCCGCGCTTGCCGCCAAGCGAGGTGCGGTTGGCCTTGTCGTAGCTGGCCTTGAACACGTATTGCGCGCCCGCCCGGGCGCAGATCTCGGCCATGCGCCCGGCGATCATCTGGGCATGGTCGAGGCTCTCGAGCTGGCAGGGTCCGGCAATGACCAGAAGCGGCCGATCGTTGGAAACGGTCAACGGGCCGATGGCGACATCTTTCATGGCGTGCCTTTCTGGACGTCCGCTCAGGACGAGATCTGTTCCCTCAGGATCGAGCCGGTCAGCGAGATCATCAGGTAAATGCCAGCAAAGACCAGGAAGGCCAAGAGCGTGTTCTCGAACGAGCGGGGATAGGTCGGCTCGTCGGGGGCGATGGGCTCCACGCCGAGCGACAGGTAGCGGACCTGGCGGTTGGCCTCGATCCGCGAGGCTTCCATCAGTTGCAGCGCCTGCTGCACCATGATGGTCTGGAACTGGTAGTTCTCCTCCGCCAGCCGCAGCTCGGTGTTCTTGACGGCCAGCGAGCTGCCGGTGGCGTCGTTCTGGGTCATCTGGCTGCGCAGCTGGGCGATCAGCGTCTCAAAGCCCTCGATCTCGCTGCGGACCCCTTGCACGCGGCCCTCGTTCGGCCGGGTGGCGTTGAGCAGCGAGGTCAGCTCCAGCACCTTCTGCTGGCGCTGGCTTTCCAGCGTCGAGATCTGCTGCAACAGCGCGCCGCTTTCGCCGACCGGGTCGATCACCTCGACATCGTTCTGGATCTTGAGCAGCTCGTTGAGCGCGTCGGTCCGCCGGGCCTCGGCCTGTTCGTAGCTGTCGCGGGCGCCGGACATCTGGTCTTCGCGCAGCCGCTGGGTCAGCTGGTCCACCTGTTCTTCGGCGTAGTGGATCAGCGCCTCCGAGAACAGCTGGCTGGTCTGGGGGTCCGGCGCGCTGACCTCCATCTTGACGATGCCTTCGGTCGGGTCGTAGCTGATCTTCACGTGGTCCTGATAGACGGCATAGGCTTCTTCGTTGGAGGCATCCGGCGCCAGAGCCTGAATAGGGTCGATGTCGGGGCCGCTGAAATGGCTCTTGAAGCCGTGGTCCTGATCGAGCCGCACCATCGCGGCGCGCGAGGCCAGATAGGACTGCACCGTGATGCTGTCCTGCTGGGTCGCCATCGAGGTGCCCTGGAACAGGCTGCCCAGCCCCGATGCGCCCCGACCCTCGGCCTGCTGGATCACGAATTCGGAGTTGGTGGCATACATCGGGGTGGCGACGAAATAGTAATACCACCCGGCAACGATCGTCGGCAGCATCACGAAGAAGGCAAGGCGGGTGAACAGCAGCGCCACCTTGCGGCGGCGGCGCTTGGCAATGTCACGCTGGATCTCGACGATTTCGGAAAAGCGGGTCTCGGACGGCTTGGCGCGCTCGGTGGAGGGCAGGTTGCGGTCGGGATGCGGCACGGTCTGGGGCAGCTGGATGCGGCCAAGCTGTCCGGAGCCCTGACCGGGGTCGTCGGAAATGCCGGACTGGACGTTGGCGCCGCCATCGGTGCTGACCAGTTCGAGAATGTTCGAGCGCTGGAACGGGTTGATACCGTTGAGCCGCAACTGCCGCACCGCATCGAAATCCGAGGTGGCGGCGATGCCGTGTTTTTGTGCCATCCGCCGGGCCAGGCGCAGCTGGCGCCCTGTCAGCCCCTCGGCGCGGATCGCGTCCATGTCGGTCTGGGCGACCATGGCGGCGGGGCTGTCGATCTGGCCCTCGCGAACCGGCTCAGCCGGGCTGGCCTGCTCGAACTGCGCGTCGCGGTTACCCGCATGGGGCGGCGCGTCTTCGGTTGCTGCCGGGTCCGGCTGCGGCGCGCTGCGCTCCGGCTGGCCTTCGTTGAGGCTGCCGCTGCGGCGGATGCGGAATTTCTTAGCCCTGGGATTGGTAGTCATAAAGCTCTTTTGCCTCTTCCAAGGTATCAAACATGTGAATCTTGCCGTTCTTCAGAACCGCCGCCGAACGCACGAACTTTTCAAGCGTCTGTGGCTGGTGCGACACGATAATCACCGTGGTCTTTTCAAGCCGCTCGCGCAGGATGCCGCCGGCCTTGCGATTGAACTCTACATCCGTTGTCGCCGGCATTCCCTCGTCGATCAGGTAGATATCGAAATCCAGCGCCAGCAACAGCGAGAATGTGAAGCGCGCCCGCATTCCCGAGCTGTAGGTGCCGACCGGCATGTCGAAATATTCCTTCAACCCGCAGAGCCAGCGGCAGAATGCCTCGACATAATCGGGATCGAGCCCGTAGAGCCGCGCGATGTAGCGGGCATTTTCCTTGGCGGTGTGCTTGTTGACGACGCCGCCCATGAACCCGAGCGGAAACGAGACGCGGCAGCCGCGGGTGATCGTGCCTTCATCGGGCTTTTCCAGGCCCGCCATCATGTTGATGATCGTGGTCTTGCCGGTGCCGTTGGGGGCGAGGATTCCCAACGACTTGCCCAGCTCGACCCGGAACGAGGCCCGGTCGAGGATCACCTTGCGCTGTTTGCCCGTCCAGAAGGACTTGCTGACATTGACGAATTCCAGCATCGGTTCCGTCTTACCTGCTCTGCCCGGCCGCGTTCATTGTGACAGCCATGAGTAAATGTCCCCGTAAGAGGCGCTTTTGCTCCAGTATGTCGGGAGAGGGGCCGGAAAAGCAATGGGGTGCGCCGGTTGCGCCGCGGAAGGGTCGGCCCGGTCCGGTTCAAGTTGCACATTGACCTCCAAGTCATTAGGCAATGCAAAATGCCTGCCCGGGGCCGATATCAATCGCGGCCGGGGCCACTGAAACACGAGGATACCAGCTGTCCTCAACGCCTTGGAGAACGACCCATGCGCCTGGTGCTAGCACTCGCGATCCTTCTTGCTTCGGCCTTTCCGGCCCTGGCCGCGACCGACGAGATCCCCAACCTGACTTCGGGTATCCTGTCCTGGGGGGCAATCCTGGCGCTGGTTGTCGCCTATGCGGGCGTCATCTGGGGCGAGCAGCACGAGCTGAAGAAATCCATCCCGGTGCTGATCGGCGCGGGCGTGATCTGGGCGCTGGTGGCCATCGTCTACCGGGGTCAGGGCGATGAGCACCTCATCGGGCTGATGGACGCAGGATTTGACCATTCGCTGGTCGAGATCGGCGAGCTGACCTTCTTCCTGGTGACGGCCATGACCTTCGTGGTCACGCTGCAGGAACGCAACGTGTTCGAGCTGGTCCGCTTCAAGCTTCTGGGCGCGGGCCTGTCGCAGCGCGCGATCTTCTGGGCGACGGGGGCTGCGGCCTTCATCCTGTCGCCGTTTCTGGACAACCTCACCACCGCGCTGGCGCTGGTCAGCGTGGTCATCGCGGTGGGCTCGGCCACGCGCGACCGCAACTTCGTGTCGCTCTCGGCGATCAACCTCGTCGTGGCGGCCAATGCCGGCGGCGCCTTCAGCCCCTTCGGCGACATCACCACCCTGATGGTCTGGCAGGCGGAGAAGGTCGAGTTCTTTGAATTCTTCACCATCTTCATCCCCTCGCTGGTCAACTGGCTCATCCCCGCCGCGATCATGTCCTTTGCCATCAAGAATTCGGAAGCCCATGTGGTCAACGAGCCGGTCCGGCTCAAGCGCGGCGCGCGGGTGATGATCGGCATCTTTGCCCTGACGCTGTTCATGGCCGTTTCGTCGCATGTGGTGCTCGACCTGCCGCCGGTGATCGGCATGACCACCGGGCTGGGTCTCCTGATGCTCTACGGCTATTTTCTCCAGCACCACGAACACGTGATGTTCGAGCCGCCGACCTTCATCGAGGGCGTCGATGCCGAGCTGCTCGACAAGATCCACACCCACTTCAAGCCGCGCCACAAGCCGTTTGATGCGATGATCAGCATCAAGCGGCTGGAATGGGACACGCTGCTGTTCTTCTTCGGCATCCTGATGGCGGTGGCCGGGATCGCGCAGCTGGGCTACCTCGTCGAGGTGTCGCGGTTCATGTATGGCGAGCTGGGCGCGACGATCACCAACAGCTTCGTCGGCGTCCTGTCGGCGGTGGTGGACAACATCCCGGTGATGTCGGCGGTGCTCAAGATGGACCCCGACATGGTGCATGGCCAGTGGATGCTGGTCACGCTGACTGCGGGCACCGGCGGTTCGATGCTTTCGGTCGGGTCGGCCGCCGGCGTGGCGCTGATGGGCGCGGCCAAGATGCGCGACGAGACCGGCAAATATACCAATGTCTATACCTTCATGAGCCACCTGAAATGGACCTGGGCGGTAGCGCTGGGCTATGTGGTCAGCATCTACGTCCACACGCTGCTGCATGTGATGTCCTGATGCCGGAGGCGACGGCGCTCGATCTGGCGCATGCGGCGATGCAGGCCGCGCCAGAAGACGATCTGGCGCGGGTGGCCTTCTACGAGCGGCTCGCCGAGGGCGAGCTGCTGATGCTTCTGAAAACCGAGCCCGACGGCACTTCGCTCGACCCCGAGCTGTTCGAGACTGACGGCGCGCGCTTTGTGCTGGCCTTCGACCGGGCCGAGCGGCTGGCGGAGTTTGTCGGCCGGCCGGCGCCCTATGCCGGTCTGCCGGGCCGCACCATCGCCGCAATGCTGGCGGGGCAAGGGATCGGGCTGGCGCTCAACCCCGATGTCGCGCCGTCATCCATCCTGCTCGGGCCGGAGGCGATGGACTGGCTGCACCAGACCCTTGGCAACCGCCCAACTGAAACCACCGCCGTTCCGGCCAGCTTTGACCGGCCCGCGGGCCTGCCGGAAACGGTGCTGCGCGCGCTCGACCGCAAGCTTGCGCGGGCCGAGGGGCTGGCCAGGCTCGCCTATCTGGCCTCGGTCACCTATGACAGCGGCGCCAGGGGCCACATGCTGGCCTTTGTCGGCGCAGCGCCCGGCGCCGAGCCCACGCTTGCTGCCGCCGTTGGCGAGGCGCTGACCTTTTCGGGTGTCGAGGCCGGAACGCTCGATGTCAGCTTTCTGGCCGCCAGCGACCCGGCAGCGGCCCTGCTGGCGCGGGTCGGGCTGCGCTTTGACCTGCCGCAGCCGGCGCCGATCGAGCGCGCGGCCCCCGGCTCGGACCCCGACCGCCCGCCGCGCCTGCGCTGAGGTCAGTAGCCGCGCGAGCGGTCCACCAGATGCAGCAGCGGCTCGCCCGCCTCGCACCGGCGCACATTCTCGGCAATGACCCGCGAGGCCGTGGCCGGCCGGGTCTCGGCGGCGATATGCGGGGTGACGGTGACGCGCGGATGCGCCCAATAGGGATGGTCGCGCGGCAGCGGCTCGATGCGGAACACATCCAGCGTCGCCTGTCCGATCTGGCCACTGTCGAGCGCGGCCAGAAGCGCCGCGTCATCGATCAGCGCCCCGCGCCCCGGATTGAGCACCGTTGCGCCCCTTGCGGGTAGGGCAAGGGTGCGGGCGTTGAGGATGTTCTCGGTCTGGCTGGTATGGGGCAGCAGCAGGATGATGATCTGCGCCCCGGTCAGGGCCTCGGTCAGTCCGGCCTCGCCGTGCAGGCAGCGTATGCCTTCGACGTCTTTTGGCCGCGCGCTCCAGCCGGTGACCGGAAAGCCCAGGCGCGCCAGAGCGGTGCCGCAGGCCCGGCCCAGCGCGCCGAACCCCAGCACGGTCACGGGGCGGTCAGCGGCCAGGCAGTGATCGGCCCTGAGCCATGTGCCATCCTGCCCGAGAATGTAGCGGTCCAGATCGAGATGGGCGCGCAGGGTGTGGGCAACCACCCATTCCACCATGCCCTGTTCGAGGCCCGGATCGACCAGCCGGGCAAAGGGCTGGGTCAGGGTCGGGTTGCCGACCACGGTCTCGACCCCGGCCCAGAGCCCCAGCACCGCCTTGCAGGCGGTAAAGGGCGCAAAGTCGCTGACCGGGCCGGTCGGGGCATGGACGATGTAGTCGACCTCGGCGGGCGGGTGATCGGTCGCCAGATCGACCTCCAGCCCCGCTTGTGCAAAGGCCCTGGTCAGGGCGGTCCGGTAGATGTCCCAGTGATCGGCCGGGCCGGCGAACAGAACCTTGGGGGTCATGGGATTACCTCTGCCTGTGGACATGGGCGCTCTGCACCAGCCCGAATGCGCCCATCAGCACCAGCATGGCCGATCCGCCATAGCTGACCAATGGCAGGGGCACGCCGACCACCGGCGCCAGCCCCATCACCATCGACATGTTGACGGCAAAGAACAGGAACAGGGTCGCCGCCACGCCAAGCGTGACCAGCGAGGCGAAGCGGTCCTTGTTCTGCAGGGCCGAGACGATACAGAAGGCGATAATCAGCGTGTAGAGCGCCAGCAGCGTCGCCGCCCCGACGAAACCGAATTCCTCGGCCAGGGTGGTGAAGATGAAGTCGGTCTGCTTTTCGGGCAGGAAGTTCAGCCGCGACTGGGTGCCCTGCATGAAGCCCTTGCCGGTCCAGCCGCCCGAGCCGAGCGCGATCTTGGCCTGGGTGATGTGGTAGCCGGCCCCGAGCGGGTCGCTCGACGGGTCGAGAAAGGTGTCAATCCGGCGGAACTGATAGTCGTGCAGCAATTGCCAGGTGGTGCCCCGGCTTTCCAGAACCGTCGCCACCAGGCCAACCCCGCCAAGGATCACCGTGCCGAAATAGGCCCAGTGGACCCCGGCCAGAAACATGATGATGCCGCCGCCGAGGCTGAGCATGATCGCGGTGCCAAGGTCCGGCTGGATCAGCACCAGCATCGTCGGCAGGCCGATCAGCACCAGCGGCGCCACCAGCCATTGCGGGCGGCTGACCCGGTCGACGGGCAGCCAGTCGTAATAGGCGGCAAGCACCATGACCAGCGCGATCTTCATCATCTCGGACGGTTGCAGCTGGATGAAACCCAGGTCGATCCAGCGCTGCGCGCCCATGCCGACCGAGCCGAAGAACTCGACCCCGATCAGCAGCGCGAGGCAGAACCCATAGGTCAGCACCGCCATGTTGCGCCAGAACCAGATCGGCACCATCGCCACGGCGAACATCACCACCAGCGATACGCCGAAGCGCTTCATCTGCGGCGCCATCCAGGGCGTCGATGATCCCCCGGCCACCGAATAGAGCATCAGGAAGCCAAAGCTGGCCACGGCGATCAACAGCAGCACCAGCGGCCAGTTCAGGTACAGGACCTTGCGCAGGCCGGTGGGGACGAACTTGGTGTTGTATTCAAGATAGCTCATCGCCTCACGCCCGACTGCTGCTGGTCGACCCCGGCGGCACGCGGTCGCGGATGCGCTGCTGCTGGATCTCGATCTGCGGGCGCAGGTTGGACGGATAGGCGGTCAGCGGCGGCGGTCCGTCATAGAGCGCCTGCAACATGATGTCCCGCGCGATGGGGGCGGCGTTGGTCGAGCCGCCGCCGCCATGTTCCACCACCACCGCGACCGCGTATCTGGGCGCCTCGAGCGGGGCAAAACAGACGAACAGCGCGTGGTCGCGCCGCTCCCAGGGCAGGTCTTCGTTGCGGGTGATGCCCTGTTCGCGCTCTTCGGCGGTGATGCGCCGGACCTGGCTGGTGCCGGTCTTGCCCGCCATGCGGAATTCTTCGGTGGCGATGCGCGACCCGTAGGCGGTGCCGCGCTGGTGGTTGGACACATCGAACATGGCCTGCCGGATGCGGCGCAGGAAGTTTTCGTTATAGGGCAGCGGTTCGCCGCCGGTGCGCGGCTGCTCGGCGCCATCGATGGCGCGCACCAGCCGCGGCGTGACCGCGCGCCCGGTCGCCAACCGCGCGGTCATCACCGCCAGTTGCAGCGGCGAGGCCAGCACATAGCCCTGTCCGATCGAGGCGTTGATGGTGTCGCCGATGCGCCAGTCCTCGCCCCGCACCTCCTGTTTCCAGGCGCGGTCGGGGGCCAGCCCGGCGGCAATGGCCGACATGGGCACGTCAAACCGGGTGCCCAGGCCAAAATCGCGGGCTACCCGGGCGATATTGTCGATGCCGACCCGCTGCGAGACCTCGTAATAGAACACGTCGCAGCTTTGCTTGAGGCTTTCGTGCAGCGTGACATTGCCATGCCCCCCGGCCTTCCAGCAATGAAAGCGGGTGCCCGAAACCTCGACATAGCCCTGGCAGCGGACCGTTTCCTCGGGGTCGAGCACCCCGGCTTCGAGCGCGGCGATGGCGGTCATCATCTTGAAGGTCGATCCGGGCGGATAGGTGCCCTGCACCGCCTTGGCCGCCAGCGGGCGGCGGATGTCTTCGTTCAGGGCTGCCCAGTCCGCCACCGAGATGCCGCGCACGAACAGGTTGGGGTCGAAGGAGGGGGCGTTGCCGATGGCGCGCAGGTCGCCGGTCTCGACATCGATGACCACGGCCGCCGCCGACTCGCCCTCGAGCCGCGCCTCGGTGTAGCTTTGCAGCCGCGCGTCGATGGTCAGCTGGATATCGGCGCCGGGCTCGCCCACATCGCGGCTCAGCTCGCGCATGGCGCGGCCGGCGGCATTGACCTCGACCTGCTTGGACCCGGCATGGCCACGCAGGGTGCGCTCGAACTTGTCCTCGACCCCGGTCTTGCCGATCTGGAAGCGGGGGATCTGCAGCAACGGGTCCTGATCGTCGATCCGGTTCAGGTCATAGTCCGAGACCGGGCCGACATAGCCGACGATATGGGCGAAATCGGCGCCCAGCGGATAGCGCCGCGACAGCCCGACCTCGGGGTTGATGCCGGGCAAGGCGGGGGCATTGATGGCGACGCGGCTGATCTCTTCCCAGGTCAGGCGCTCGGCCACCGTGACCGGCACGAAGGGGCTGTGACGCTCCAGGTCCTGCTTGGCGCGGGCGAGGTCTTCGGGCGAGATCGGCACGATCATCGCCAGCCGCCGCAGCGCCTCGTCAAGGTCGCCCAGATCCTCGCGCACCATCACCACGCGGTAATTCTGCTCGTTATCGGCCAGGGTGACGCCGTTGCGGTCAAAGATCATGCCGCGCGCGGGGGGCAGGAGCCGGATGTTGATCCGGTTTTCTTCGGCCAGCAGGCGGAAATCGTCGGCCTGATCGACCTGCAGGCTGTGCATCCGGTAGACCAGAAGCCCCGCCATGCCGGCCTGGGCACCGCCCAGGACCAATGCCCGGCGGGTGATGCCGCGTGCGCTGGCGGGATTGTCGCGGGCCGGGCGCCTCATAGCCTCTTGCCCCGCCGGTCGATCTCGCCCAATGCCGGACGGCTGACCCCGAACAGCCAATGCGCCAGCGCAGCCACCAGCGGATAGGCCAGAATCGTCGCCGCCAGCTGCGAGAGGTGCAAGAGGCCCGGCGGCCGCGGCACCAGCACGAGACCAAGCGCCATGCGATAGACCAGCGTCGCCACGATCAGGCCCACGCCAACCGTCAGCCATTCAAACAGAAAGGGCATGCCGCGCAGCTGGGTCGCCCGTCCGCGCAGCATCTCGGTCATCACGATGACCAGCGCCGCCCAGAGGCCCGGCGGGCGCTGGAAGATCAGGTCGCACAGCAGGAAGGTGGCGGCAATCAGCCAGACCGGCACGTAATCGGGCCGCCGGGTGACCCAGACCAGCGTGACGGCCATCACCAGGTCGGGGCCGGCCCAGCTTGGCGGCAGCGTGTCCAGCGGCAGGACGCCGACAAATATCAGCGCCGCCACCAGGGCGAGATATGCGGCGCGTCCGGCCCAGATATGCTTGTCGACCGCCTCAGCCATCCGATGCCTCCGCGGCGGCGGGCCCGCCCTCTGCGGGAAGGTCCGGAACCACGGGCGCCACCGGCACCAGCGGCAGGATCAACCCGCCCGCGTCGAGGATCCGCTCGGCCGGATGACTGCGCAGCACGCGCAGGAATTCAAGCCGCTCGTAATCGGCGGTCAGGCGCACGCGGTAGCGCCGGTCGCTGCCCAGCGCCACATGCCCGACCAGCAGGTCGGCCGGAAACAACTCGCCATCGCCGGACGAGACCACGCGGTCGCCGGGGCGCACCAGATCGGGGTTTTCGATGAAGTCGATCGGCGGGCTGAGGCTGTTGTCGCCGGTCAGGATCGCGCGCAGACCGGAGGGCTGGATGACCACCGGGATCCGGCTGGTGGTGTCGGTCAGCAGCAGCACGCGGGCCGTATCGCGCCCCACGCCGGAGATCCGCCCCACCAGCCCGATACCGTCCATCACCGGCCAGCCGTCGACGATGCCATCGGCGGTGCCGACATTGAGCAGCACCGATTGCCGGAAGGGCGAGCCGCTGTCGGTCAGCACCACGCCGGTCACGAAGGTCAGCTCCGGGTCCAGGCGGACATTGTTGAGGCCGAGGAGCTTGGCATTTTCCTGTTCGAGTTGCAGCGCCGCCTCTTTCCACGCCTTCATCTGCTGCAACTCGCGCCGCAGGTCGCGGTTCTGTTCGGCCAGCCGCGCGTAGGACTGGAAATCGGCAACCAGGTTGGTGATGCCGGTCACCGGGGCCAGCGCCCATTCAAACGAGGGCACGATCCGGTCGATGACCGCGGCGCGGAACCGTTCGACCCTTGGGCTGTCGATCCGCCAGACGATGAACACCGCCACCATCAGCAGCACGAGCACCGACACCAGAAACCGCCGCAGCGGTCTGGCATAGTCTTCGCTGGATGGCTTGTCGCGTGCCAATGGTCAGACCATCCCCAGTCAGGGTGCGCCGCAGGCCGAGGGCGGACCCTTAGCTGTCGTAGTCGATGACGTGGCGCAGCTGCTTTTCAAATTCAAGTGCCTTGCCGGTGCCCAGAGCCACGCAGTTGAGCGACTCGTCGGCAACCGAGATGGCAAGCCCGGTCTGCTCGCGCAGCGACAGATCGAGGCTGCCCAACAGCGCGCCGCCGCCGGTCAGCATCACGCCGCGGTCGACGATATCGGCGGCCAGATCGGGCGGGGTGGCTTCCAGCGCCGTCATCACCGCCTCGCAGATCTGCTGCACCGGTTCGGCCAGCGCCTCGGCCACCTGCGCCTGGCTGATCTCGGTTTCCTTCGGCACGCCGTTGAGCAGGTCGCGGCCACGAATGAGCATCGAAGCGCCGCGCCCGTCATCGGGCATGCGCGCGGTGCCGATCGAGGTCTTGATCCGCTCGGCGGTGGATTCGCCGATCAGCAGGTTATGCTGGCGGCGCAGGTAATTGATGATTGCCTCGTCCATGCGGTCGCCGCCGACGCGGACCGAGCGCGCATAGACGATATCGCCCAGCGACAGCACCGCCACCTCGGTGGTGCCGCCACCGATATCGACGATCATGTTGCCGGTGGGGTCGGTGATCGGCATGCCCGCGCCAATGGCGGCGGCAATCGGCTCGGCGATCAGCCCGGCCCGGCGGGCGCCGGCCGACAGGACCGACTGGCGGATGGCGCGCTTTTCCACCGGGGTGGCGCCATAGGGCACGCAGACGATGATCTTGGGCTTGGAAAAGGTGGTGCGCTTGGCGACCTTGCGGATGAAATGCTTGATCATTTCCTCGGCAACGTCAAAGTCGGCGATCACGCCGTCGCGCATCGGCCGGATGGCCTCGATGCTGCCGGGCGTGCGGCCCAGCATCAGCTTGGCGTCTTCGCCGACCGCCAGAACCTTCTTGACGCCATCCTTGACGTGATAGGCCACAACCGACGGTTCCGAAAGGACAATTCCCTTGCCCCGGACATAGACCAGCGTATTGGCCGTGCCCAGATCAATGGCCATGTCCGAAGAAAAGAAACTGCCCAAGCCCGCCATGCCGAAGTCTTCCCGTATCAAACTCAATCCGTCCCGCGACTCTTCAAGCCCGGGGCCATCAGCCCTTATAGGCGGGCAAGGCGGAGGGTGAAAGAGCAGTTGCGGTGCCGCGCAGGCGCTATTCCGCCAAGGCCGCCGGCGCGGTCAGGGGTTGACAGTCCGCAACGCGAGGCGTGAGGTCTCGGCCAACCTCCAACTCTGTTGCTTTTGCCGAAGGGATTGATCTTGCGGCCGGTATTGTTGTCGTCGGTGCGTGGCTATGGCCGCGAGGATGCCATGGCGGATCTGCTGGCGGGGATCACCGTCGCCATGGTGGCGATTCCGCTCAGTCTGGCGATCGCCATCGCCTCGGGGGCTTCGCCGGGCCAGGGGCTGATCACCGCCATCGTCGCCGGTTTCCTGATATCGGCGCTGGGCGGCAGCACCGTCCAGATCGGCGGCCCGACCGGGGCATTCATCGTGGTGGTGGCGGGGGTCATCGCCGCGCATGGCATCGACGGGCTGATAACCGCGACCTTCCTTGCCGGACTGATCCTGATTGCCGCGGGCCTGATGCGCGCGGGCAATCTGGTCGGGCTGGTGCCGGAATCGGTGATCAACGGCTTTACCATCGGCATTGCCGCAATCATCGCCACCAGCCAGATCAAGGATCTGTTCGGCATGACGCTGGCCGCCGATGCACCCGATTTCCTCGAAAAGCTGCCGCTGCTGTGGCAGGGGCGCGGCACTGTCAGCCCGGCCGCCCTGGGGGTGGGCCTGTTGACGATCGCCCTGATCGTTGCCCTGCGCCGATGGGCGCCGCGCTGGCCGGGACTGATCGTCGCTGTCGCCCTGGGCTCGGCGCTCGCGGCCGTCTTGCCCGGAGTCGAGACCCTGGGCGATCGGTTCGGCGCGCTGCCTGACCGGCTGCCGATGCCGCGCCTGCCCGATCTGAGCCTGGAACAGCTGCGCGAGGTCTTTCCGGCCGCCTTCGTCATTGCCTTTCTGGCGGGCATCGAATCGCTGCTGTCGGCGATCGTTGCGGACCGGATGACCGGCCGCCGCCACCGCTCCAACGCCGAGGTGCTGGCGCAGGGCACGGCCAACCTGGCCTCGGCGCTTTTTGGCGGGCTGCCGGCGACCGGCGCCATTGCGCGCACCGCCACCAATGTCCGCGCCGGCGGGCGCACACCGGTGGCCGGGATGATCCATGCCCTGGTGATCCTGCTGGTGATGATGCTGGCCGCGCCCATGGCGGTTCATCTGGCGATGCCGTCGCTGGCGGCCCTGCTGATGCTGACCGCCTGGAACATGTCGGAGCCGGCCAAGTGGGCCGGCTATCTGCGCAGCCGGCGGTCCGATCAGGTGCTGCTGATCCTGACGTTCCTGCTGACGCTGCTGGTCAGCCTGACGGTGGCCATCGGCGTGGGGGTCGGGCTTGGGCTGGCGCTGCGGCTGCGGCGGCGCGCCTCGGTCGAGCCGGACTGGGAGCCCGGCGACCGGTGAGGGCCGCCGGGCGCGCAGCCGGTCAGTCGACGTCCTTGTAGCTCACGCCCTTGATGTCCTCGCCCGGGGCGGATCTTTCGCGCCGCACGATCAGACGGTTGAGCGCGTTGATATAGGCCTTGGCCGAGGCCACGACCGTATCGGTATCGGCCGATTGGCCGGTGGCGATATGGCCGCCCTCCTCCAGCCGCACGCTGACGGTGGCCTGCGCGTCGGTGCCCTCGGTCACGGCGTTGACCTGATAGAGCTGCAGCCGCGCCTTGTGCTTGAACAGCGCCTTGACGGCGTTGAAGGTCGCATCAACCGGGCCGTCGCCCTTGGCGGTGACGCTCTTGTCCACCCCGTCGATCTCGAGCACCAGTTCGGCGGTCTGCGGGCCACGGGTGCCACAGACCACCCGCAGGTCCTTGAGCCGCAGATAGTCGGCCACCGCGTCGTTCTGGCGCACCAGCGCGATCAGGTCGTCGTCATAGACTTCCTTCTTGCGGTCAGCGAGGTCCTTGAAGCGCACGAACACATCGTTGAGCTGGTTGTCGGCCAGTTCGAACCCCAGTTCCTTGAGCTTGGCGCGCAAGGCGGCGCGCCCCGAATGCTTGCCCATCACCAGGCTGGTATCGGCCAGCCCGATATCGGTGGGCCGCATGATCTCGAACGTCTCGGCATTCTTGAGCATGCCGTCCTGATGGATGCCGCTTTCATGGGCAAAGGCGTTCTTGCCGACGATGGCCTTGTTGAACTGCACCGGAAAGCCCGAGACGGTGGCGACCCGGCGCGAGATGTTCATGATCTTGGTGGTGTCGATGCCGGTGGCATAGGGCATGATGTCGCCCCGCACCTTCAGCGCCATCACCACTTCTTCCAGCGCGGTATTGCCCGCCCGCTCGCCCAGGCCGTTGATCGTGCATTCGATCTGCCGCGCCCCGCCCTCGACGGCGGCCAGCGCGTTGGCGGTCGCCATGCCGAGATCGTTGTGGCAATGGGTGGCAAAGACGATGCTGTCGGCGCCCGGAACCCGGTTGAGCAGCATCCGGATCAGGTCGGCGCTTTCGCGCGGCGCGGTGTAGCCCACGGTATCGGGGATGTTGATCGTGGTGGCCCCGGCCTTGATGGCAATCTCGACCACGCGGCACAGATAGTCGGTCTCGGTCCGGGTGGCGTCCATGGGCGACCATTGCACGTTGTCACACAGGTTGCGCGCATGGGTCACGGTGTCGTGGATGCGCTCGGCCATCTGGTCCATGTCCAGATTGGGAATGGCCCGGTGCAGCGGCGAGGTGCCGATGAAGGTGTGGATACGCGGTGACCGGGCCGATTTCACGGCCTCCCAGCAGCGGTCGATATCCTTGTAGTTGGCCCGCGCCAGGCCGCAGATCGTGGCGCTGGCGCTGCGCTGCGAAATCTCGCTGACGGCGCGGAAATCGCCCTCCGAGGCAATCGGAAAACCGGCCTCGATGATATCGACGCCCATCTCGTCGAGCAGTTCGGCGATCTCGAGCTTTTCCTCATGCGTCATGGTGGCGCCCGGCGATTGTTCGCCGTCGCGCAGGGTGGTGTCGAAAATCAACACGCGGTCTTTGGTCATCTCGGTGGTCCTTTGTCTTTCCCTAGCGGTTCGGCGCGTGTCCCATCTGAGCGGTCGCGCCGAGAGGCACGCTCAGGGACGGCTAAGGAGAAGCAGCGCGAGCGGGCACAGGCCCCGGGGGGCCATGTCGCAGGACATATGTGCGTTGCTCGTCATGGCGTCGGACTATAGCCGCGTTTTCAGGCATGGGAAGCCCGCAGGCCCAAATAAATCGCCCGCTCAGTTGGAGGCAGGCGCCGCCTCGGGTGCCGCTTCGGGCGCGCTGTCGCCGCCCGGGGCCGCATCGACCAGCGCGCCGTCCTGCCAGTCGCCGGATTCGGTGGTGCCGGCGGCATAGGTCATGGTGCCCTGCCCCTGACGGTTGCCGTTGACGAACATGCCGGAATAGACATCGCCATTGGCATAGGTCGCGATGCCCATGCCGTTGATCTCGCCGTTTTCCCAGGCGCCATCGTAGGTAAAGCCGTCGGGCATGGTGATCTTGCCCTGTCCGTGCCGCTGCCCGTTGAGGAACCCGCCGACATAGACGGTGCCGTCGGCATAGGTGGCGGTGCCGGTGCCGCTGCGCTGGCCGTCGACCCATTCGCCGTCATAGGAATAGCCGTCGGGGTAAGTCATCTTGCCGCGGCCGTGGTTGCGGGCGGCCTTGAACTCGCCCTCGTAGACCAGGCCATTGGCATAGGTGGCGATGCCGGTGCCGTCGATGACACCTTGCTTCCACTCGCCCTCATAGGTCGAGCCGTCGGGATAGGTGATCTTGCCGATGCCGTCCGACAGATCGGCGCGGAAATCGCCGGTATAGACCGAGCCGTCGGGATAGGTGACCTGGCCGGTGCCCTCGATCTGGCCGTCCACCCAGTTGCCGACATAGGTATAGCCGTCGGTGCCGCGGAAGGTGCCCTGACCGTGGCGGCGGTCCTGATGGAAGCCGCCCTGATACACATCGCCATTGGCATAGGTGACGGTGCCAACGCCCTCGCGGCGGCCCGCGACCAGATCGCCCTCGTAGATGTCGCCATTGGCCTGGATCAGCCGGCCCTTGCCCTCGATCTGGCCATTGACCCAGATGCCTTCGTAGATCAGCCCGTCGGCCAGGGTCAGCTTGCCCGCGCCCTCGCGCTCGCCATTGGCCAGCATCCCGTCATAGATCGAGCCATCGGGATAGACGACATGGCCCTCGCCCTCCTTGACGCCGTTGACCCAGGGACCCTCGTAGAGATAGCCCGAGGGGCTGGTCATGGTGCCGATGCCGTTGTGCATGGCGTTGCGGAACTCGCCCTCATAGACCACGCCGTTGGCGTAATGGGCGGTGCCGATGCCCTCGATCTTGCCGTCGACCCAGTCGCCCTCATAGGTGCTGCCATCGGCGAAGGTGATCTTGCCGGTGCCTTCGGGTTTGCCGTTGGCGAACTGGCCTTCATAGACCGAGCCGTTGGGGAAATGCGCCACGCCCTGGCCGCGGATCTCGCCCTCGAACCATTCGCCGCTGTATTCGTAGCCATTGGGCAGCCGGTAGGTGCCCTGACCGTGCTGCTTGCCGTTGAGGAAAGTGCCCTCGTAGACACCGCCATCGTCATATTGCTTGGTGGTGACCGTCTGGGCGGCGACCGGAGCGGCCGAGACCAAGGCCATGGCCAGCGCGGCCGCGAGGGCAATGCGGTGATTTCCCGGTCTTTTCATGCGGCATACTCCCGTCAGGTCGCGGGCCGAGACTAGTTGACACATGCATGGGTGACAACGGGGAAGCGCGACGCCGGCTTGGCCAATCGGCTTTCCCTTGCCATATGTTCTGGTAAACCGGCCAAGACCCGATCGGGAGAGTTCGATGTCCGACCATTTCCGCCTGACCATTGCGCAGCTCAACCCGACTGTCGGCGATCTGGCGGGCAACGCCGCCAAGGCCCGGGCCGCCTGGGCCGAGGCCAGGGCCGCCGGGTCGCAGATGATCGCGTTTCCGGAGATGTTCATCACCGGCTATTCGACCCAGGATCTGGTCAGGAAACCCGCCTTCCACCTGGCCGCCATGGCCCGGATCGAGGCGCTGGCGGCCGAATGTGCCGATGGGCCGGCGATTGGCATTGGCGGGCCGTTTGCGCAAAATGGCAGCCTTTTCAATGCCTTTCATATCCTGTCCGGCGGCAGGGTGGTGACGCGGACCACCAAGCATCACCTGCCCAACTACACGGTCTTTGACGAGGTGCGCCAGTTCACGCCCGGCGCCATTCACGGGCCCCACCAGATCGGGCCGCTGCGGATCGGCACGCCGGTCTGCGAGGATGCCTGGTTTCGCGATGTCTGCGAGACCATGACCGAAAGCGGCGCCGAGCTGCTGCTGGTGCCCAATGGCTCGCCCTATTATCGCGGCAAGTTCGCCTATCGCATGAACACCATGGTGGCCCGCGTGATCGAGAACGAGGTGCCGCTGGTCTATGTCAACACCGTGGGCGGGCAGGACGATCAGGCCTTTGACGGCGGCTCGTTCGTGCTCAACCGGTCGGGGCGCCTGGCGGTCCAGTTGCCGCTGTTCGAGGAGGTGCTGGCCCATGTCGATTTCCGCCGCGACGAGGCGGGCTGGCGCGCCGATGAGGGGCAGAAGGCGGTGTTTCCCGACGAGTGGGAGCAGGATTACCACGTGATGGTGCTGACCTTGCGCGACTACATGCGCAAGACCGGGTTCACCCGGGTGCTGCTGGGCCTGTCGGGGGGGATCGATTCGGCGCTGGTGGCGGCGATTGCCGCCGATGCGCTGGGGCCGCAGAACCTGCGCTGCGTGATGATGCCCTCGGAGTTCACCTCGCGCGCCTCGCTGGAGGATGCGGCAGCGGTCGCGCGGGCGCTGGGATGCACGCTCGACGAGGTCTCGATCTCTGGCGCGCGGGCGGCGGTATCCGAGGCGCTGGCGCCGCTCTTTGCCGGGCGCCCTGCCGATCTGACCGAGGAAAACATCCAGTCGCGGCTGCGCGGGCTGATGCTGATGGCGCAGTCCAACAAGTTTGGCGAGATGCTGCTGACCACCGGCAACAAGTCCGAGGTGGCGGTGGGTTACGCCACGATCTACGGCGACATGGCGGGCGGCTACAACCCGATCAAGGATCTCTACAAGACCCGGGTCTTTGCCACCTGCCGCTGGCGCAACGCCAATCACCGGCCCTGGATGGCAGGCCCGGCAGGCGAGGTCATCCCGCCGCGCGTCATCGACAAGCCGCCGAGCGCGGAGTTGCGCGCCGATCAGAAGGACGAGGACTCGCTGCCGCCCTATGACGTTCTGGACGGCATTCTGGAAATGCTGGTGGATGGCGACAAATCGGTGGGCGATTGCGTGCAGGCCGGATTTGACCGCGACACTGTCAAGAAGGTCGAAAATCTGGTCTATATCAGTGAATACAAGCGGTTTCAGTCCGCGCCCGGCACGCGCCTGACCAAGCGGGCCTTCTGGCTCGACCGGCGCTATCCGATCGTCAACCGGTTCCGGGACGAGAGCTGAGCCATCCGGCGCGGTGCCGCGCCGGAGCCTCCGGCGGAGGTATTTGGGCCAAAATGAAGGGATCCGGTCAGGAAAGGGGCAGGCCAATGGCAGAAAACAAGACGCAGGCGACCGGTCAGGACGTGACCGAGTTCCTGATGCAGGTCGAGCATCCGCAGCGGCGGGCAGACGGGCTGGCGCTGGATGCCTTGTTTCGTGAAGTGACCGGGTTCGAGCCGCGCATGTGGGGGCCGACGATGGTGGGCTACGGGCGCTATCATTATGTGTATGACAGCGGTCGCGAGGGCGACGCGCTGGCGACCGGGTTTTCGCCGCGCAAGGCCAACCCTGGTGCTCTACATCATGCCCGGCTATGGCCATTTTCCCGAGATCATGGCGCGGCTCGGCAAGTACAAGATCGGCAAATCCTGCCTGTATATCAACAAGCTCTCGGACGTCGATCCGGACGCAGTCCGCGACCTCATCAGGGCGGGCCTGGCCGATCTGGACGCGCGCTGGCCTGTGCAGGCCAGCTAGCGGTCAGATCGGGACCACGATGCTTTCGGCCAGCAGGCGTTCGGCATCCTCGCGCCGGCACAGTTCGGTGCCTTCGGTCATGACGGCGGCGCTGGCGGCGGCCGAGCCGTGGCTGAGCGCCTGATCGAGCGGCAGGCCGCGCGCCAGGGCCAGGGTGAAGCCGCCGACAAAGCTGTCGCCCGCGCCGACCCGGCTGCAGACGGTGACGGAAGCGGCGGCGACGAACAGGCGCTGCTTTTCGGTGGCCAGCACCGAGCCATCGGCGCCGCGGGCGATGATCACCACCTCGGCCGCGCCGCGCTCGACCATTTCCTGGGCGAAATCGGCGGTGTCCTGCCGGCGCGGCAGGGCGTAGCGGGTCAGGCCCTCGGCTTCGGCCTGGTCCATGCGCAGCACATAGGGCGGCTTTTGCTGGCCAAGCGCCAGCAGGGTCAGGGCGGGGCCCGACGTGTCGACGATGACGCGGGTATCGCTATCGGCCAGCTCGCGGCAGATGCGCGCGTAAAGGTCGGCGCGCGAGCCCGAAGGGCCGCTGCCCGACAGGACCACGTAGCCGCCGCGCGGCGCATGTTCGACGATGGCGGCGCAGACCCGGTCGATATCGGACATCTGCCAGTGCGGCCCGGGAAGCATGAAGCGGTACTGGTCGTTCAGGCTCAGGTCGGTGACGGCGATGCTTTGCCGCGTGTCGCCTGGCGCCTTGTGGACGATGAGATCGAGCCCGGCATCCTCGAGCAGCTGGCGCAGGGATTGCCCGGTATCGCCGCCCAGCGCCACGAAGGCCTGGGCCTCGCCGCCCAGAAGGTGGATGGCGCGCGCCACGTTGATGCCGCCGCCGCCGGGATCGAATTGCGGCTGGGCGCAGCGCAGCTTGACGCCCGGGACCACATGGTCAACCGAGGTTGCGATATCGAGCGCCGGGTTCAGCGTTACTGTAAGGATTTTCGACATGGGACCGCCCAAAATGGTGTTGGCGCTAACATAGGCAAATTCGGCGGGGGAATCCAAGGGGCGCCGTCACTGGTGCGGCGTCAGGTCCACCATTGGTCGATTGCGGCGATGTCGTCATCGGACCAGCCGAAGTGATGGGCGAATTCGTGGATGGTGATATGGGTGACCAGTTCGCCGATGGTCACGTCGCCGCGCTCGGCCCATTCATCGAGGATCGGGCGGCGAAACAGCCAGACAGTGTCGGGGCCCATGGGCTGGTCGAAGGTGGATTTCTCGGTCAGGGGGATGCCGTCGTACAGGCCGGTCAGGCCGAAGGGATCCATCTCCAGTTCCTCGAGCACATCGTCATCGGCAAAGTCCACGACCCGGATCGCCACCAGCTGCGCGCGCGCCCGAAAGGCATGCGGCAGATCGCCCACCGTCTTGCGGGCCATCTCTTCGATTTCTTCGCAGCTGGGCGCGACGGTATCCATGCCCCTCATATGGACAAAAGCGTGGCGGTATGAAAGACCCAGCCGCGCATTGGAGGCCCCCACATGACCACGACCCGTTTCGCTCCGTCGCCGACCGGCTGGCTGCATATCGGCAACCTGCGCGCGGCGCTGTTCAACTATGCCATCGCCCGGGCCAATGGCGGCGCGTTCATCCTGCGGATCGACGATACCGATCCGGAGCGGTCGAAAGAGGAATATGTCGAGGGCATCAAGGACAGCCTGACCTGGCTCGGCCTGACCTGGGACCGGATCGAGCGCCAGTCGGCGCGGATGGACCGCTATCTGGCCGCCAAGGAGCGGCTGATCGGGATGGGGCGGCTCTACGAGTGCTTCGAGACCCCGGTCGAGCTGGACCTCAAGCGCAAGAAGCAGCTCAACATGGGCAAGCCCCCCGTCTATGACCGCGCGGCGCTGTCGCTGTCGGAGGCCGAGAAGGACCGTTTGCGGGCCGAGCGCGGCTCGCATTGGCGGTTCCGGCTGGACCTGGAGCGGATCGAGTGGGAGGACGGCATCCTCGGCCCGATCTCGATCGACGCGGCCAGCGTCTCGGACCCGGTGCTGATCAAGGAAAGCGGGCAGATCCTCTATACATTCGCCAGCGTGGTCGACGATACCGAGATGGGCGTCACCGACATCGTGCGCGGCGCCGATCACGTCACCAATACCGCGACCCAGATCCAGATCATCCGGGCGCTGGGCGGCGAGGTGCCGCGCTTTGCCCACCATTCGCTGCTGACCGGTCCGCAGGGCGAGGCGCTGTCCAAGCGGCTGGGCACCCTGTCGCTGAAGGACCTGCGCGCCAAAGGCATCGCGCCGATGGCGGTGCTGAGCCTGATGGCGCGGCTTGGCTCGTCCGAGCCGGTCGAGCTGCGGCAGAGCGTGGCAGAGGTGGTTGACGGCTTCAGCCTGTCAAGCTTCGGTTCCGCGCCCACCAAGTTCGACCCCGCCGATCTGGAGCCGCTGACGGCGCGCTATCTGGCGGGCCTGCCGCTGGCTGCGGTGGCGGGCGATATCGGCGCGCTCGGTGTTCCCGAGGCGCTGGCGCCGCGATTCTGGGAGGTGGTGCGCGAGAACATCACCGTGCTGGCCGACATGGCGCCCTGGTGGGATGTGTTCAGCGGCAAGGCGGTCGCGCAGGTGGCCGACGAAGACCGCGCCTTCGTGGCCGAGGCGCTGTCGATGCTGGGCGAGCCGCCCTACGGTGCCGATGCCTGGGCCGAATGGACCGGCCGGGTCAAGGAGGCCAGCGGGCGCAAGGGGCGGGGGCTGTTCATGCCGCTGCGGCTGGCGGTCACCGGGCGCGAGAAGGGGCCGGAAATGGCCGATGTGCTGACGCTGATGCAGGTCAAGCCGCGGATCGGCTGACCGCTAGTTTGCCTCAGGCGGCAGGATGGTGCAGCCCATCCGCGCCAGCGCCGCATCGACCAGATCGCGCTCGCTGGCGGTCAGCAGCTGATGGCGCGGATAGCGTGGCGCCGCCCGGTCATCGAGGATCGGCGCCGCCCAGCCTCGGGTGGTGGCAAAGAAGCGTGCCGCGCCGTCCTGCCCGTGCATCTGCACAAAGCCCTGAATGACCACATCGATATAGCTCAGCAGGATCGGGTGCCGCAGGCTGGGGTCAGCGATGTGGCCGCCGCTGACTTCATAGACCGAAGTGGAAACTTGCGGCGCGTCGTGCAGCACCGAGCCGGTCACATCGCGGCGGCGATAGTTGGCCTCGCGCCGGTCGAGCGCGGCCCAGTCGCCGCCGGGCACGCGGGCCACGATGCCGTCGATCTCGCTGCCCTCGCAGGGCTCGACCGACAGATAGGCCACGGGGCGGCGCGAAGTGTGCCGCCAGACCCGTTGCCAGCCGATCAGGCGGGCGGGGCGGGGGTCGTCAAAGTCATGGGTGCGCAGGTTGACGAGGCTGCCATAGCCAAAGAACCGCGGATCGCTCATTCCCGCCCCCGCAACACCTGCGCCGGGCGGCTGGCCAATGCCCGCAAGGAAAAGCCGCCGCTGGCGAGGATGGTGGCCAGAATGCCGCCGGCGACGATCCAGACCGCGTTGCCCCAGATGAAGCGGAAATCGGCCTCCATGACGAAACGGGTCACGGCCCAGCCGCCGATGCTGCCGGCCGCCAGCGCCACCACGCCGGCAATGGCGCCCAGAAGCGCCGCGCGCAAGGCAAAGCTGGCGAGGATGCGGGCGCGGGTGGCGCCGAGGGTCTTGAGGATTGCCGCTTCATGGATGCGTGCGCCTTGCCCGGATGCGGCGGCGCCGATCAGCACCAGAAACCCGGTGACCAGCGTCACCAGCGCGCCGTAGCGGATGCCGGCGGCGATGCCGGTGACAAGCCTGGTCACCTGCTCGATCACGTCGCGCACGCCAAAGGCGGTCACGTTGGCATAGGCGTCGCCCACCTGCCGCAGGATACCGGCCTCGGCCTCCTGATCGGCATAGACGGTCGAGATCCAGCTGTGCGGCGCCCCGGCGAGTGCCGACGGGTTCATCAGCATGACAAAGCCGATGCCGGCGGTCTCGAAATTGACGGTGCGAAAGCTGGTGATGGTGGCGGTGATGTCACGGCCCAGCACGTTGACGGTCAGCGTGTCGCCGAGTTTGAGCCCGATCTCGGCCGCCTCCTGCGCCGAGAAGCTCACCAGCGGCGGGCCGGAATAGTCGGGCGCCCACCATTCACCTTCGGTCAGTTGGGTGCCGGGCGGCAGGTCGGCCGAGTAGGTCAGGCCACGGTCGCCCTGAATGACCCAATGCCCGCCCGCGACCTCGCGAGCCGGGCGGTCGTTGATGCGGGTGATGATGCCGCGCAGCATCGGCGCGGACTCGACCCGGTGCACGGCCGGATTGCCCGCCAGCAGCGCGCTGTAGCCATCGATCTGGTCGGGCTGGATATCGACGAAGAAGAACGAGGGCGCAACTTCCGGCAGCTCGTCGGAAAACGCCGCCTGCACATTGCCGTCGATCTGCCCGACCGAGGCCAGCACCGACAGGCCAAGCCCGAGCGACAGCACCACGGATGTGGTCTCGCCGCCGCGCGCGGCGATGGCGCCCAGCGCCAGCCGCAGGCCGGGGCGGTGCCGGACCAGATGCTTGAGGCCGCGCGCCAGCCTGCGGGCGAGATAGGCGCACAGGACGAGGATGGCGAGCGCGCCGGCAATGCCGCCGGCGGTGTAGAGCGTCAGCCGCAGCGCACCGGTGAACCAGACCGCCGCGCCGACCAGCGCCGCCAGCAGCACCGCGGTCGCCACCAGGTAGCGCGCGCGGGGCAGGGCCTTGCGCGATGCGCCATCGTCGCGGAACAGCGCGGCGGCGTGCACATCTTCGGTGCGGGCCAGCGGCCAGAGCGTGAAGATCAGCGCCGACAGCACGCCGTAAAGCGCGGCCTGGGCCAGCGGCGCGGGATAGAGCGCAAACTCGGCCGGGATCGGCAGTTGCGCGGCGATGAGCGGCGCCAGCAAGAGCGGCAGCCCCGCGCCGACCACCAGCCCCAGCAGGATGCCCAGCAGGGCCATGACGCCGATCTGGATCAGATAGGTGGCAAAGATGGTGCCCCGCGTGGCGCCAAGGGTCTTGAGCGTGGCGATGGCCTCGGTCTTGGCGGCCAGATAGGCGCGCACGGCCGACGATACGCCGACCCCGCCCACCGCCAGCCCCGCCAGCCCGATCAGGATCAGGAACGACCCGATCCGGTCGACAAAGCGGTCCGTGCCGGGCGCGCCGCGCCGCGAGTCGTGCCAGCGCAGCCCGGCATCGCGATAGCGCCGCTCGACCCGGGTTTCGAGCCGGTCCAGATCGGTGCCATCCGGCAGGTCGAGCCGGTAGGCGGTCGAGAACAGCGTGCCCTCGGCCAGCAGGCCCGAAGCGGCCAGATCCCTGGTCAGCACGATGGTGCGCGGCCCGTAGGAAAAGCCGCCATCGGCATTGTCGGGGTAGGACACCAGCAGCGCGCTCAACACGAAATCCTGTGCGCCCAGCCGGAAGCTGTCGCCGGGTTCAAGGCCCAGCCGGCCAGCCAGCAGCGGTTGCATGACCGCACCCGGCAGCCCGCCCGACCCGGCGAGCGCCTGATCAAGCGGCATCTCAGGTGACAGGCTGACCGCGCCCACCAGCGGGTAGAGCCCGTCCACGGCCCGCACCTGCGTCAACCCGCGCGCGGTTTGCCCGTTGTCATCGACAGTTGCCATCGAGCGGAAATCGACCGTCTCGGACACCCGATCCGAGATCTGGTCCAGAAAGGCGCGCTCGTCATCGGTGGCGAAGCGATAGGTGAACTCGGCCTCGCCGTCACCGCCCAGAAGGACCGCGCCCTGGCTTTCCAGCCCGGTCCGGATCGCCTCGCTGACCATGCCGACGGCGGCGATGGCCGCCACGCCCAGCGCGAGGCAGGCCAGGAAGATGCGAAAGCCCTGCAACCCGCCGCGCAACTCGCGCCGCGCCAGCCGCAGCGCCAGCGTCATTGCGCGGCCTCGGCCATGGCCGCGCCTTCCAGCCGGCCGTCGCGCAGGCGGATGATGCGGTCGCAGCGCGCGGCCAGTTCATCGGCATGGGTGACCATCACCAGCGTGGCGCCGTGGCGGTCGCGCAGGCCGAACAACAGGTCGATGATGGCGCGGCCATTGGCCTCGTCGAGATTGCCGGTCGGCTCGTCGGCCAACAGGATGCGCGGGCGCGGCGCGGCGGCGCGGGCCAGAGCCACGCGCTGCTGCTCGCCACCCGAAAGCTGGCTCGGGTAGTGATGGGCGCGCGCCGCCAGGCCCATCGCGGCCAGTTCGGCCTCGGCCCGCTCGAAGGCATCGGCCACGCCGATCAGTTCCAGGGGGATTGCAACGTTTTCCAGCGCTGTCATGGTCGGGATCAGGTGGAAGGATTGGAACACCACCCCCATATTGTCCCTGCGGAACCGTGCCAGCGCATCTTCGTTCATCCCGGCCAGATCCTGGCCAAGCGCGCGGATCCGGCCCGAGGTGGCCTGTTCAAGCCCACCCATCAGCATGAGGAGTGACGACTTGCCTGACCCGCTCGGACCGACAAGACCCAGCGTTTCGCCCGGCGCCACCTCCAGCGAGATGTCGTGCAGGATATCGACCCGCCCGGCATTGCCCATGAGCGACAACGAGACATCGGTGAGCGCAAGGGCGGCTTGGGTCATCAGGGGGGCTTTCGGCTGGTTTGCGTCATCTGGATATGGGGCGTTGGCAGGGATACGCAACCGGATTGCCGCCGGATTGATCGCCGTGGCGGCAATCGGCCTGCCCGCCGCTGCCGAGCCGGTGACGGTGGCGGCGCTGGGCGACAGCCTGACCCAGGGCTTTGGCCTGCCCGCCGAGGACGGTTTCGTGCCGCAGTTGCAGGTATGGCTGACCGATCATGGTGCCGATGTGGTGGTGCTGAACGCGGGCGTGTCCGGGGACACGACGGCAGGCGGGCTGGCGCGGCTGGACTGGACGCTGGGCCCGGAGGTGGATGCGATGATCGTGACGCTTGGCGGCAACGATCTGTTGCGCGGCCTTGATCCCGCCGAGGTGCGCGGCAATCTCGATGCGATCCTGACCGGGGCCGAGGCGCGCGGGGTGCGGGTGTTGCTGGTGGGGATGCGGGCCACGGGCAATTATGGCGCCGACTACAAGGCTGAGTTCGACGCGATCTATCCCGAGCTTGCGGCCAGGCACGGTGCGGCGCTCTATCCGTTCTTCTTTGAGGGCCTGCTGTCGGGCACCGACGAACAGACGGCGCGCGAGGCCTACATGCAGCCCGACGGCATCCATCCCAATGCCGCCGGCGTGGCGCGGATCGTTGCGGCGATGGGGCCTGCGGTGCTGGCGCTGATCGGGGGCGCGCCCTAGATGCCCGGGCGGCTCAGAAGGCTTCGTGCTTGACCAGCGCCCGGTAGGTGTAGGACGGCCGCACCAGATGTTCGTTCTGGGGCTCGAAGTTGGGGTCTTGCGGCAGGCAACCCAGACCGCAGACCTGATAGACGGTGCGCGTGTCGGAATCGTCAAACCACAGGCGGCCGCCGGGGGTCGAGATATAGCCGTCGATGCCGCTTTCCTCATCCGATTCCATGTCGATCACCGAGGGGAATTCGGAATCGTATTCGGCGGAATAGGTCGAATGGGTGTGGAATGAGGCGATCACCAGCAGCTTGGTCGGCCAGGATGGCAGGTAGCACGAGCCTTCCTCGCCGACGCTGATCCGCGTGGTGGTCAGGTCGCCGTTCTGGTCATAGGCCAGATAGCCGCACAGCTCGCGGTTGGCGGCAAAGGAGCGGGGCTGAAGGTCAGCCATCAGCTCCATGACATAGGCGAGCTCGTCGCCGGACCCGGTCGCTTCGCCGGTGCCCTGCGACAATGCAGGGCCGGCTGCAACCAGCAATGAACAAAGCAGGATTCGCATGGGCGCGAGTGTGCCCGCGCCCAGGAAAGCAATCAAGGCTCAGCCGGCGATCTTGATATTGACCGCAGATTCACGGCCATCGCGCCCGGCTTCGATATCGAAGGTGACCTTCTGGTTGTCCTTCAGCCCGGTCAGGCCGGACCGCTCGACCGCGGAAATATGGACGAAAACGTCTTTCTTGCCGCCTTCCGGGGCAATGAAGCCGTAACCCTTGGTGGTGTTGAACCATTTCACGGTGCCATTGGCCATCACGTGTCTCCTGTTGCTCCGCTCGCGGGATGCAGCGGACCGGCTCGTCAGTGCTGGATCGAAGACTGGGCCGTGGTCGGAGACAGTGGTAGATCTTAGGTAACGTCGCGGGACCGGATTTGAGCAGAGTTCGGGCAAAAATCAAGAAATTTCGATGACGTGCATGTGGGGCCCGAATCCTGCGGTTCCGGCCCTTGCGTGACGGAGCGGCGGAACACATATGGTTATGCAAATGTATTGGAGCAGATCATGAGTGGACTGAAACTCACCTGTCTCGACTGCGGACAGGTCAACCGGGTGCCGGCGGACAGGCTTGGCGCGGGGCCGAAATGTGCCAATTGCGGCGCCAGGCTGATCTCGGGCAAGGCGGTCGAGATCGACATGGCGACGCTGGCCAAGGCCGCGCGCAACGATGACGTGCCGCTGGTGGTGGATTTCTGGGCGCCGTGGTGCGGGCCCTGCCGGATGATGGCGCCGGAGTTTTCCAAGGCCGCGGCGGCGCTGGAAGGCAAGGCGCGGCTGGTCAAGCTCAACACCGAGGCCGAACCGGCGGCGGGCGCCCAATATGGCATCCGCGGCATTCCGACCATGGTGCAGTTCAAGGGTGGCCGCGAAACCAGACGGCAATCGGGCGCGGTATCGGCGGCAGCCATTCAGGGCTGGGTCGGGGTCTGACCGGCGGCCCGCACATTTCCTAGGGAAATGACGCGATTCGTGGCATGATGGAGACCTGGTAACCTCTGGGAGGTCACGATGAAACTTGCGCTCAGCCTGCTGGCCGTCGCCGTTCTTTTGTCAAGCTGCGGGATAATCTGAGGACGCATCCGCGTCAGGGTCATGCCGAGGCATGAAGCAGCCGGAGGGCGGTCACCCGCCCTCCGGCCAAAGCCTTGCGTGGATTACGCCAGCTTCAGGTTGATCGCCGATTCACGACCGTCACGGCCAGCTTCGATGTCGAAGGTGACTTTCTGATCGTCTTTCAGGCCGGTCAGGCCCGAACGCTCGACGGCGGAGATGTGGACGAACACGTCCTTCTTGCCGCCTTCGGGAGCGATGAAGCCGAAGCCTTTGGTTGCGTTAAACCATTTCACGGTGCCATTGGCCATCGTGGTATTCCTTATGTTTTCAACGCTGTCCGCAGAGTGCGACAGCCTGGCAAAATCACGTCTGGATCGAGGACTGTGAGCCGATGAAGGAAAACAGAAGGTCGAATAGAAGATCGTTCGCGAGGCGCGTATGGACGATAACGCGCAAGAAAGCAAGGGAAATCAGCGGCCGGGCCAAAGGGCGTGCCGCGGGCCGGGGGCGGTTGGCCGCCCCCGGTTGCCTCAGAAACTGTAACCCGCGCGCAGCGTCAGCGTCTCGAGCGTCGCGTCGAAATCCTCGGTCGCGTTATGGAGATCGCGGCTGACCATCTCGACACCGATGATCACGTTGGAACCCACCATCACGTCGACGCCGAACCCCAACAGCATGCCCGATGAACTGCTATGGGTGCCGGACTGATCCCAGTCGGCGGTCGAATAGCCCAGGGTGCCGTAAACCATCGCCGTGCCAAGATCGTAGCCAACCCGACCCTTCAGGTCGACGATATTGGTGAACTGGTAGTCCGGAAAACCGTCCTCGGTGATGGCCCCGAACGACGCCGCAACCTCGGCTCCATAGACCAGCGAACCGCTGCTCATGTTGTAGCCACCGAATATCCCCGCCATGTCGCCGACAAGGTCGTATTCCACGGTGCCGACGCAGGGGCAGTATTCCTGCCCGCCGCCCCCTTGATTGAAGGTCGCGCCTGCATACGCACCTTCCCAGGCCGCGCCGTCCGCCCAAGCGGCACCAGACGCGGCAATGACGACCGAGGCCAGTATATATTTCATATGATCCACCAAGATACGGGCACCGGCGCCTGCCGGTGCATCATGCCGGGATTCTGCAGCAGCGTTCTTCGGCGCTCAAGTGTTTTCATTTGTCGGATGCGAGGGAAAATTCCGGAGGCCGGGATGGGTCTGGCGCCGCCGCATCATCACCGCAATTGCGCAATTCTATGCAAATTGTCGCCTTAGTTTGGCTGCAAAACCCCGCGATTGTTTCCTTGTGAGGGAACGTCGGGCGGTGATTGGCCCAGTGGTTCCCGGCTGGAAATGCAGATTGGTCGCTGATGAGAATTCTTGCGGTAGATGATGACGAACTGATCCTGGACCTTCTTCGGACGGTGCTTGGCGATACCGGTTTCGGGGTGCTGACCTGCGCCACATCGGCCGAGCAGGCGCTGGAGCTTATCGATCAGGCCGATCATGAATTCGACTGTTTCCTGCTCGACATCATGATGCCGGGCCGCGACGGCATCGAGCTATGCGCCGATATCCGGCGCATGTCGGCCTATCGCCGCACGCCGATCATCATGATCACGGCGCTGACCGGGCACCAGCACATGGAGCGCGCCTTTGTCGCCGGCGCCACCGATTACGTGAACAAGCCGCTCAACGGGCTGGAACTGGGCACCCGGATCAACATCGCCGGCATGCTCAACCAAAGCCTGCGGCGCGAAAAGGAAAACGCCGCCCTGCTGGCCGATTTCATGCGCGACGCCAGAACCGAGACCGCCGACCGGATCCAGATCCGCGGCATCGATGGAGTGATCGACTACCTGGCGCTGGAAAACCACCTGCTGCGGCTGCCGGACGGCTGCTTTGCCATGAGCGTGCTGGCCTTTGAACTGGCCGGGCCGCAGGATCTGCGCGCCAACGCCACCGAAGCGGAGTTTGTCAGCATTGTCCGCACCGCTGCGCGGGCCATCGCCGATACGCTGGAGGGGCACAACTTCCTGATTTCCTATGCCGGTGACGGCCAGTTCGTCGGGCTATGCTCCGGCCGGCATGTGGTCTTGCACAATGTGCTGCAGGGCCGCGCCAACGAGTTGCTGGCCGGATCCGCCAACCCGGCGGTTGAGCGGCTGGCACCGAAACTGGTGGTTCAGGCACCGTCAAATCAGCGCCTGATGACCGGCCGCAACGCGCTTTCGGTGCTGAGCGGCTACCTGCGCACGCGGCAACTCAGGCAGCGCAAGCTCGCGCCGCCGGACGACGAATCCGCCCGCCTGTTCGAGGCGATCAACTACGAGATCTCGATCAAGGACAGCTGATCTGGCTGGCTCACGCCGTTCGGCTCAGAACCCCATCGCGGCGCGGAAACTCAGCGTGTCGACCGTGGCGGTGAAATCCTCGGTCGCGTTGGTCATGTCCCGGCTCGACATCTCGATGCCCAGAGTTGACCGCTGGCCGATGCGGAAATCGACCCCGATTCCGTAAAGCATGCCCGATGTGCTGCTGTGGGTGCCCTTTTCCGACCAGTCCGCGGTTGAATAGCCCAGCGTGCCATAGACCAGGGCCGTCCCCAGATCGTAGCCGACCCGGCCTTTCAGATCGATCATGTTGGTGAATTCATAGCCCGGAAATCCGTCCTCGTAGATCGAGCCGAACGACGCCTCGATCTCGGCCCCGTAGACCAGCGCGCCGCTGCTGAGGTTGTAGCCGGCAAAGAGCCCCGCCATGTCGCCGGTCAGCGTGTAGGTGGGACCGGGGCAGGGGCAATATTCCTGATCGCCGCTGCCCTGATTGAACGCGGCCCCGATATAGGGACCGTCCCAGATCGAGCCATCGGCCTGGGCCATGCCCCCGAGGCCGATTATCAGAGCCGCAAGAACATGCTTCATGCCAGTCTCCGCAGCCAAGCACGGGGCCGAAAAGCCCCAAAAACCAGTCCGGTGCCGATCCTGCGCCCGAATCGGTTAACAAACAAGAAATTTGCGCCGGTCATGACTGCCCGGCCGCCGGCTCAGCGGACGAACTTCTTGAACTTCACCCGCTTTGGCTCCAGCGCATCGGCGCCCAGGCGGCGCTTCTTGTCTTCCTCGTAATCCTCGAAATTGCCCTGGAACCATTCCACATGCGCCTCGCCCTCGAAGGCGAGGATATGGGTGCAGATCCGGTCGAGGAAGAAGCGGTCGTGGGAAATGACCACGGCGCAGCCGGCAAAATCGACCAGCGCGTCTTCCAGCGCGCGCAGGGTCTCGACGTCAAGATCGTTGGTCGGCTCATCCAGCAGCAGCACGTTACCGCCCGATTTCAACAGCTTGGCCATGTGCACGCGGTTGCGCTCGCCACCCGACAGCAGCCCCACCTTCTTCTGCTGGTCGCCACCCTTGAAGTTGAAGGCCGAGCAATAGGCGCGGCTGTTCATGCTGGCCTCGCCCAGCTCGATGATCTCGGCACCACCGGTGATCTCTTCCCAGACCGTGGCATTGGGGCTGAGCGCGTCGCGCGATTGGTCGACATAGGACAGCTTGACCGTGTCGCCATATTCGACCGTGCCGCTATCGGGCGCGATCTGGCCGGTCAGCATCCCGAACAGGGTGGATTTACCCGCACCGTTGGGGCCGATCACGCCGACAATGCCGCCGGGCGGCAGATCAAAGCTCAGATCCTCGATCAACAGCTTGTCGCCCATGTGTTTCTTGAGGTTCTCGACCGAGATCACCTTGCTGCCAAGACGCGGGCCGTTGGGGATGATGATCTGGGCGCGGCCCATCTTTTCGCGCTCGGACTTGCTGGCAAGGTCGTTATAGGCCGCGATCCGGGCCTTGGACTTGGCCTGACGGGCCTTGGCGCCCTGCCGCATCCATTCCAGCTCGCGCTCCAGCGTCTTCTGGCGCGACTTGTCGTCCTTGGATTCACGCTCCAGCCGCTTGGCCTTGGCCTCCAGCCAGCTTGAATAGTTGCCCTCGTGCGGGATGCCGGCGCCGCGATCCAGCTCGAGGATCCAGCCGGTGATGGCGTCAAGGAAGTAGCGGTCGTGGGTGACGATCAGGATGGTGCCCTTGTAGTCCATCAGGTGCTGCTGCAGCCAGGCGATGGTCTCGGCGTCGAGGTGGTTGGTCGGTTCGTCCAGCAACAGCATGTCGGGCGCGTCGAGCAGCAGCTGGCAGAGCGCCACCCGGCGCTTTTCGCCGCCCGAAAGCGTGGTCACATCGGCGTCGTCGGGCGGGCAGCGCAAGGCTTCCAGCGACACGTCGACCTGCGCGTCGAGATCCCAGAGGTTCTGCGCGTCGATCTCGTCCTGCAGCCTGGCCATCTCGTCGGCGGTCTCGTCCGAATAGTTCATCGCCAGTTCGTTATAGCGGTCCAGAATGGCCTTTTTCTTGGCCACGCCCAGCATGACGTTCTCGCGCACGGTCAGCTTGGGGTCGAGTTCCGGCTCCTGCGGCAGGTAGCCCACCCGCGCGCCCTCGGCCGCCCAGGCCTCGCCGGCAAAGTCCTTGTCCTGCCCGGCCATGATCCGCATCAGCGAGGATTTGCCCGAGCCGTTGACGCCGACCACGCCGATCTTTACCCCCGGCAGGAAGTTGAGGCGGATGTTCTCGAACACCTTCTTGCCGCCGGGATAGGTCTTGGACACGCCGTCCATGAAATAAACGTATTGATAACTGGCCATGTCATTGGTCCTTTGGGAGATCGGGTCAGCGGGGGTTCTAGCGGCAGGAGCGTGCCGGTTCAATCGCTGCCGTGATCGCCCGCGCCCAGCAGCACCGGCTTGCCATGCGGTGTATGGGCAAAGGCCCGCTCCCATGCCGCCCGCCGGCCGGCGCGGTCGGCCGCTGTAATCCCGGCATGGCGCTCGGTCAGGGCTTCCAGCGCGACAAGAACCGCCTCGAAGTAGGCGGTGTTGGTATCGGGCAACCCCAGCGCGGCCTGCCGCGCCCGCTCGGCCCCCAGCGTCTCGGCCCATTCTGTCGGGCTGAACAGGCCCGCTTGCTTGAGCCGTTCGGCCAGCGCCAGCGCCTGTGCCTGCCACGGCTCGTCGAATACGGGCTGCTCAGGCAGGGTCAAGGTAGCTGTCCCAGAGATCGAGCGTCACACTGTCGCGCGGATCGGCGGCCTCGCCCCAGAGGTCGCGGGCGGCGAAGGCCACGGTATAGAGATGCTGGCCGACATGGATACCTTGCGCGCTGAGGTCGGGAAACACGTGGGCGCCGTGATGGGCGATCACCTCGCCCCGGCATCCGCGCGCATAGCGCGGCAGCCGGGTATGACGCGCGGCGATGTGGCTCTTGGTGCGCACCGGCGCGCCTGCGGCAAACCGGGCCGGGTCGGGGCTGTCGAGGTCGAAGAAGCGTTCATTGTCGCGCAGGCGCTGCAACGCGCCGTCAACGCCGCTCGGGTCCGGCGGCGCCTGGGTGCGCGGCGTGGTGCCGCGCGCCACGTCCTCGAGCGTGAACAGCCCCGAAGTCACGAAGCCGGTCAGGTAATTGAGGCACCATTTCTCGAAATAGGAGACCGAGAGATAGGTGGCAGGCTGCATCCGCTCGACCATGTGCCGCCACCAGTCCAGCGTCCAGTCCGGCGCGCCGGTATTCTTGGCGATGGCCCACATCCGCCGCTCCCAGTCGTGGCGGAAGGGCGGGGCGTCGGTGTCGATGGCGCCAAAGCCCTCCATGCCGCCAAGATCGTGAATGCCGTCCATCAGGCGGGCGCCTTGAGGTCACGGTCGGTGCCGATCATCGAGTTGCGGGTAACCAGCGCGGTCAGCCCGGCCAGGTCCATGCCCTCGGTTCCGGCGGGGCGTTGCGGCACCACCAGATAGCGCAGCTCGGCGGTCGAGTCCCAGACGCGGACGGCGACGCCTTCGGGCAGCTCAACCCCGAATTCGGCCAGCACCTTGCGCGGCTCGCGCACCGCACGCGCGCGGTAGGCGGCGGATTTGTACCAGGCCGGCGACATGCCCAGCAGCGCGAAGGGATAGCAGGAGCACAAGGTGCAGACGACCAGATTGTGCTGGGTATCGGTGTTTTCTACCGCCTTGAGGTGGCCGGTGGCATGACCGTGATAGCCCAGGTCACGCACCGCCCCGGCGGCGTCAGCCAGCAGGCGGGCGCGAAACTCCGGGTCGAGCCATGAGCGCGCCACCACCTCGGCGCCGCGATGCGGGCCGACCTGCCCAGCATAAAGCTCGATCCAGGAGTCGAGATCCTGCGTCGTCACCAGCCCCTTGTCGACGACCAGGCTTTCCAGCGTGCGCACGCGCAGGGCCGGGTCGGAGGGCAGATGCGAATGCAGGTGCCGGTGGACATGGGCCGCCTCGTCGCTGTCGAATGTCGTCATGATGCCTCCGGCTGGCAGAGTGGCCGCGCGCCGCCAGCGCGTCAACCGGGTGCCGGGGGTTTGACATCGCCCGCGCGGCATGGCTCTACTGCCGTAATCGTTTTAGGAGTTTCCGATGGCTTACGTCCCCAACCCCGACCGTTACAACCGGATGGTCTATCGCCGCTGCGGCAATTCCGGGCTGAAGCTGCCCGCCGTCAGCCTTGGCCTGTGGCACAATTTCGGCGGCGACACGCCCCATGACACCAAGCGCGCCATCTGCCGCACCGCCTTCGATCACGGGATCACCCATTTCGATCTGGCAAACAATTATGGCCCGCCGCCCGGCTCTGCCGAACATGCCTTCGGCTCGATCCTCGCAGAGGATTTCCAGGGGCTGCGTGACGAGCTGATCATCTCGTCCAAGGCCGGATACGAGATGTGGGACGGGCCCTATGGCGAATGGGGCAGCCGCAAGTATCTGGTGGCGTCCTGCGACCAGTCGCTCAAGCGGATGGGGCTCGACTATGTCGATATCTTCTATTCGCACCGCTTTGATCCCGATACGCCGCTGGAAGAAACCATGGGCGCGCTGGATTACATCGTCCGTTCGGGCCGGGCGCTTTATGCCGGGATCTCGTCCTACAATTCGGAAAGCACCCGCAAGGCGGTGGCGATCCTCAAGGAGCTGGGCACGCCCTGCCTGATCCACCAGCCCTCCTACAACATGCTCAACCGCTGGGTCGAGCGCGACGGGCTGAAAGAGACGCTGGCCGAGCTTGGCGTGGGCTCGATCGCCTTCACGCCGCTGGCGCAAGGCATGCTGACCAGGAAGTATCTGGGCGGCATCCCCAAGGACAGCCGCGCCGCGCAGGACAAGAGCCTCAACCCCTCGATGCTGTCCGAGCGCGCCATCGGCAACATCCGCAAGCTCAACGAGATCGCGGAAGGCCGGGGCCAGACCCTGGCGCAGATGGCGATTGCCTGGGTCCTGCGCGACGGCGGCATCACCACGGCCTTGATCGGCGCCTCGCGCCCCAGTCAGGTCGAGGATTGCGCGGGCGCCATCGGCAACCTCGATTTCACCGCCGAGGAACTGGCCCTGATCGACACCTATGCCGACGAGGAAAAGATCAACCTCTGGGCCGGATCGTCGGACTCTGCGGGATGACAGCACTGGCCGTCCGTCCGCTGGATATGCAGACCTGGCCAGACTACGCCGCGCTGATCGAGGCGCATAACGGGGTCTTTGGCGGCTGCTGGTGTCTGGTCTTTCACCCCGACACCAAGGGCGGCAGTTTTGCCGAGCGGCGGGCAAAGAAGGAGGCGCTTGTGCGCTCGGGCAATGCGCATGCCGCGCTGGTCTACGAGGGTGACAGCTGCATCGGCTGGGCGCAGTTCGGCACGCCCGCCGAGCTTCCCAACATCCGCTGCCGCAAGGCCTACGATGCCGGAAACGATCCGGAGCCCGACTGGCGCGTCACCTGTTTTTTCGTGGACCGTGCCCGGCGCAAGGCGGGCGTTGCCGCTGTGGCGCTGGCCGGTGCGGTTGCGCAGATCGCCCGGCTCGGGGGTGGCGTCGTTGAAGGCTATCCCGAGGCGCTTGAGGGGCAAAAGACCGCCGCCGGCTTTCTCTGGGGCGGCACGCTGGGCCTGTTCGAGCGCGCCGGCTTCCAGAAGATCCGCAAGATCGGCATGCACCGCTGGGTGGTGCGCCAGACTGTCAGACAAGAGGCTTGAATGATCCGCAATCCGGTCCTGCCGGGGTTCAACCCCGATCCGTCCTTCTGCCGCGTGGGCGAGGATTACTACCTCGCGACCTCGACCTTCGAATGGTATCCCGGCGTGCAGATCTTTCATTCGCGCGATCTGGTCAACTGGGCGCTGGTGGCCCGGCCGCTGAACCGGACCGCCCTGCTCGACATGCGCGGCAACCCCGATAGCTGCGGCATCTGGGCGCCCTGCCTGAGCCATGACGGCGAACGGTTCTGGCTGGTCTATACCGATGTCAAACGGCTGGACGGCGCCTTCAAGGACGCGCCCAACTACATCACCGCCTGCAAGACCATCGACGGCGACTGGTGCGACCCGTGGTATGTCAACTCGTCCGGCTTCGACCCGTCGCTGTTTCATGACGACGACGGGCGCAAGTGGTTCGTCAACATGCAGTGGAACCATCGCGGCCCCGGCACCGGCGGCAATCCGGCGCACGGGTCCTTCGATGGCATCCTGCTGCAGGAATGGTCGCCCGAGCACGGCCTGACCGGGCCGGTGACCAACATCTACGCCGGCACCCCGCGCGGGTTGAGCGAGGCTCCGCACCTGTTCAGTCGCGAGGGCTACTATTACCTGACCGTGGCCGAAGGCGGCACCGGCTACGGTCATGCCGTGACCATGGCGCGCGCGCGCAGGATCGAGGGGCCCTATGAGACCCACCCGCAGCTGCACCTTCTATGCGCCGAGGGCTCGACCGGGCCGATCCAGCGCACCGGGCACGGGCAATATGTCGAGACCCATTGGGGCGATCACTACCACTCCTTCCTGATGGGCCGGCCGATGGCTGGGCCGGACGGCACCGGGCGCTTTTGCCCGATGGGCCGCGAAACCGGGCTGGAAAAGGTGGTCTGGCGCGACGGCTGGCTGTGGCTGGAAGCCGGCGGCATGGTGGCGCGCGAAACGGTGCCTTCGCCCACCGGGGCCGAGGCGCCCGAGCGCGGCGCGGTGCGGCGCAAGCTGTCCGGTGCGCTGCCTCCCGAGTTCCAGTGGCTGCGCACGCCTGAAACCGCCCGCATCTTCCGCACCGGCGATGCCGGGCTGACCCTGATCGGGCGCGAGAGCATCGGCAGCTGGTTTGAACAGGCGCTGGTGGCGCGGCGGCAGGAGGATTTCGTCTATGCCGCCGAGACCCGGCTTGAGTTCGAGCCTGAAACCTATCAGCAGGCCGCCGGCCTTGCGACCTACTACAACCGCTCCAAGTTCCACGCCGCGCTGGTTACGCACGAGCCGGGCATCGGGCGCGCGCTGGTGCTGATGTCCTGCCCCGGCGACTGGCCCGAGGGGCGGCTGAGCTGGCCCGCCGAACCGCTGCCGCTGGCGGACGGTCCGGTCGAGCTGCGGGTCGAGGTCGACCACGCGCGCCAGCAGTTCTGGATGCGTCAGGGGGGCGACTGGCAGCGGTTCGGCCCCGTGCTCGATGCCAGCGTCATCTCGGACGAGGGCGGGCGGGGCGAGCATGCCTCCTTCACCGGGGCTTTTGTCGGCATGGTGGCGATGGACATCACCGGGCAGGGGCGCGAGGCGCTGTTTGAGCATTTCGACTACCTTCCCGGCGGGGCGGGCTGACCGGCGATGATCAGCGAGCTTTGCATCAGTGACCTGGCCGGGAACGTCGAGGTGGTGCTTGCCCATCAGGGCCATATCGAGGCCCCCAACTGGCACCCCGACGGGCAAAGCCTGATCGTCAATGGCGGCGGCCGGATCTGGCGGGTGCCGCTGGCCGCCCCGGCGCTCGACCCGATCCCGACCGGCTTTGCGGTCCGCAACAACAACGATCATGGCCCCTCGCCGGATGGCAAGTGGCTCGCCATTTCCGACAGCACCCTGACCGGGGCCTCCTGCATCTACGTGGTGCCCATCGGCGGCGGCGAGCCGCGCCGGGTGACGCGCGACTGCCCGAGCTGGTTTCACGGCTGGTCGCCCGTTGGCACGCGGGTGGTCTATCCCGGCGCCCGCGACGGCGGGCCGATCCTGATCCATGCCTGCGCGCTCGACGGCAGCGACGAGCGGTGCCTGAGCCCCGGCTTTGACCATGCGGACGGCGGCGAGTTTACTCCCGATGGCGCATGGATCTGGTTCAACGGCGAGCGCGGAGGCGCGGTCGACATCTGGCGGGTGCGGCCCAATGCGGCGGACCTTCAGCGCATGACCGATGATGCGTCGGTCAACTGGTTTCCGCACCCGTCGCCGGACGGGCGCCACATCCTCTACCTCGCCTATCCGCCCGGCACCAAGGGCCATCCCGGCGGGCTCGACGTGACCTTGCGGCTGATGCCGCAGGCGGGCGGGGCGGCGCGCGATCTGGTCCGGCTGCGTGGCGGGCAGGGCAGCATCAACGTGCCCTGCTGGGCGCCGGATGGAAAACGCTTTGCCTTCATGCGGTTCCACGACCACTTGCGCGACTGAGGGCTTGCAAAACCCTGCCAGCGCGGATTTCCTGCACCCTCAGGGAGGCGCAAGGTGCAAGGCTATCCGATTGCCCGAGCGGGCCAGACCATCGGGCTGTTGGGCGGATCCTTCGATCCGCCGCATTCGGGCCATGTCCATATCACCCAGACGGCGCTCAAGCGGTTCGCGCTGGACCGGGTCTGGTGGCTGGTCTCGCCCGCCAACCCGCTCAAGCAACGCCAGCCCGCACCTCTGGCCGAGCGGATGCAGGCCGCCCGCGCCCTGATGCGCCATCCGCGCGTCAGCGTCACCGATATCGAGGCGCGGCTGGGCACGCGCTACACCGCCGAAACCGTCGCCGCATTGCGGGCGCGCTATCCGGGCGTGCGCTTTGTCTGGCTGATGGGGGCTGACAACCTGGCGCAGTTCCATCGCTGGCAGGACTGGCGGCAGATCATGGAGTCCGTGCCGGTCGGGGTGCTGGCGCGTCAGGATGACCGGATTTCGGCCCGGATGTCGCGCGCGGCGCGGATCTATCGGGCCAGTCGCCTCAACGGGCGTGCCTCGGAGCTGATCGCGCGGATGGAGCCGCCCGCCTGGTGCTACATCAACCTGCCGCTGTCGGACGAATCGTCGACCGCGATCCGCGCGAGGGGCGAATGGCTTTGACGCGCAGCTGGTCTCGCCGGGGCTTTCTGGGCGGCGCGCTGGCCAGCGCCGGCAGCCTGGCGCTGGCGGACGCACCGCTCACTTCGCCGCGCCCGCATGCCCGCAACCTGCCGGGGCCGCATCCGCTCGACTCGGCGATGCTGGAGACGCTGGCGGCCGGCGCGCAACTGGATGGCGAAGTCAGCATTTGCGTCCACGACATGACCTCGGGCGAGGTCATGGCCGCGCTCGACCCCCGCCGCGCGCTTCCGCCCGCCTCGGTCGCCAAGGCCATGACCACGCTCTATGCCGTCGAGGCGCTGGGCATCGACCATCGCTTTGCGACTTCGGTCATCGCCACCGGGCCGGTCGTCGAGGGCGAGTTGCAGGGTGATCTGGTGCTGGCCGGCGGCGGCGATCCGGGGCTGGATACCGACGATCTGGCCGATCTTGCGGCGCAGGTATCGGCGGCCGGTATCCGCTCGGTCGCGGGGCGGTTTCTTCTCTGGTCCGGCGCCTTGCCCGAGATCCGCCAGATCGACGCCGGGCAGCTGCCACAGCTGTCCTACAACCCGGCGATCTGCGGTCTCAACCTCAACTTCAACCGGGTCTATTTCGAGTGGAAGCGCGGCGGGGCGGATTATCAGGTGTCGCTGGATGCCCGTTCCGACCGCTACCAGCCGCAGGTCGCCTCGTCGCGGATGCGGGTCATCGACCGCGACCTGCCGGTCTACACCTATGCCGACGGCGAGGGCATCGACGACTGGACCGTGGCCCGCAGCGCCCTGGGCGACGGCGGGTCGCGCTGGCTGCCGGTGCGCTATCCGGCCCGATATGCCGGCGATGTGTTCCGCACCCTGATCCGGTCGCGGGGTATCACGCTGCCACCGGGAGAACCGCTGGCCGGGCGCCCGCAAGGACGCGAGGTCGCCCGGATCGAAAGCACGGACCTGCGGCACATGCTGCTGGAAATGCTCAAATACTCGACCAACATCACCGCCGAGGCGATCGGCCTGAGCGCCACCATCGCGCGCGGCCAGTCGGCGCGCAGCCTGCCGGCCTCGGCGGGCGCCATGTCCGGATGGCTGCAATCGCGCATCGGCGGGACAGCGCAATTCGTCAACCATTCCGGCCTGTCCGACCGGTCGCGGATATCGGCCGAGGACCTGGTGCTGGGCCTGACCATGCCCGGCGCGGCCGAAACGCTGATGCCGCTGCTCAAGCCGGTCGAACTGTCGGACAGCGAGGGCAATCCGGTCCGCAGCGGCCTGGCGCAGACCGTGGCCAAGACCGGCACGATGAACTTCGTCTCGGCGCTGGCGGGCTATCACCGCACGGCGCGCGGCTCCGATCTGGCCTTCGCCATCCTGACCACCAGCCCGCATCAGCGCGCGGCGGCCGCCGCTTCGCAAGAGGAGGTTCCGCCCGGCGCCCGTAGTTGGAGCCGGCGGGCGCGCCGGCTGCAGCAGGATATCCTGATCCGCCTTTCGGCGACCTGACCGCCGCGCGGCCGGGCCGGCCTAGAGCGTCATGTGCCGGGCGCGGGCGCCGCGCTCGATGGCGGCGGCGTGCAGCCGGTCGATGTTGAGCTCTTCGCGCACTTCCTCGAGCATCCGCGCCTCGGGGCCGTAGACCAGCCCGTCCGCCGCCGCGACATCGCAGGAAAAGGCGTAGGCCGTCTCGTATAGCCGCTCGGGCAGGGCCTCGCGGATCAGGCCAAACAGCGCCTCAAGCCCGTCTTCCTGCTCCAGCAGGTCGAAGACCATCTGCGACATCTGCGGCAAATGCTCCAGATCGTAATCGGCGAAGATCGGCAGGTTGTTGACCAGGTTCTGGATCTTGACCAGCTCGGCGGTGCGAATGTCTTCGTCGGAAGCCGAGACCGCGATCATCAGCGCGACAAGCGCATCCTGTGCCGTCAGCGGCGCTATGGTGGCGAGATCGGTTTTCATGGCTTCATCCTCGTTGCCCACTTCCATTTATTGACGCCCCGTCCCCCCCGCAATAGGGAGAGCGTCGGATTGCCGCCATCCCGGCCGGCGATCCCGTGACGAGGTATGAGACATGTCCGAACTGCGCGATCTGGCGATGACGAGCAAGGCCTGGCCCTTCGAAGAGGCGCGCGCCCTGCTCAAACGCTATGAAAAGGCGCCGCCCGCCAAGGGCCATGTCCTGTTCGAGACCGGCTACGGGCCGTCGGGCCTGCCGCATATCGGCACCTTTGGCGAGGTGCTGCGCACCACCATGATCCGCCGCGCCTTTGAGGTGATCTCGGACATTCCCACCCGGCTGATCTGCTTTTCGGACGATCTGGACGGCATGCGCAAGGTGCCCGACAACGTGCCCAACCAGCCGATGCTGCGTGAAAACCTCCAGCGCCCGCTGACCTCGGTGCCCGATCCGTTCGGCGAGTTCGCCAGCTTTGGCCATCACAACAACGCCATGTTGCGGCGGTTTCTCGATACCTTCGGGTTCGAGTACGAATTCATCAGCGCCACCGATTTCTACAACGAGGGCCGCTTTGACGACACGCTGCTGCTGGCGGCCGAGCGCTATGACCAGATCATGGAGATCATGCTGGCGAGCCTGCGCGAAGAGCGCCAGCAGACCTATTCCTGCTTCCTGCCCATCCACCCCGAAACCGGCCGGGTGCTCTATGTGCCGATGAAGGAGGTCAACGCCAAGGACGGCACCATCACCTTCGACGATGCCGATGGCCGCGAATGGACGCTGCCCGTCACCGGCGGCAAGGTCAAGTTGCAGTGGAAGCCCGATTTCGGCGCGCGCTGGGCGGCGCTTGGCGTCGACTTCGAGATGTATGGCAAGGACCACTCGACCAACACCCCGATCTATGACGGTATCTGCAAGGTGCTGGGCGGCCGCGCGCCGCATCACTTCACCTACGAGCTGTTCCTCGACGAGTTCGGCCAGAAGATCTCGAAGTCCAAGGGCAACGGCCTGACCATCGACGAATGGCTGACCTATGCGGCCTCCGACAGCCTGTCCTATTTCATGTATCAAAAGCCCAAGACCGCCAAGCGGATGCATTTCGATGTCATCCCCAAGATGGTGGACGAGTATCACCAGCAGTTGCGGGCCTATCCGGGGCAGGACAGCGCCGCGCAACTGGCCAATCCGGTCTATCACATCCATCAGGGCAAGGTTCCGGCCTCGGACATGGTGGTGCCCTTCGCCATGCTGCTCAACCTCGCCAGTGTCGCGGGTGCCGAGGACAAGGCGACGCTCTGGGGTTTCCTGAACCGCTACGCGCCCTATGCCGGCCCGCACACCCTTCCGCAGCTTGACGCCGCGGCGGGCTTTGCCGTGGCCTTTTAAAACGACCGGGTGAAGCCGACCAAGACCTTCC
>CAUJIU010000062.1 GCA_963205075.1 Pseudomonadota bacterium
AAGGCGCTGGGCGACCTGCCGCCCCGGTTCGAGCCGGCCGGCAGCTAGGCGGCGCCGGGCCGATGTGATATGGCCCCGCCATGAGCGAAACCGTCCATCTCGAAGAACGCATTGCCCACCTGACCCGCGTGGTCGAGGACCTGTCCGACGTGGTGGCGCGTCAGGCGCAGGAGATTGCCCTGCTCAACCGCCGCGTCGGTCTGTTGCTGGAACAGGAGGCCGCCCGGCTCACCGATGCGCAGGATGGCCCGCCGCTTGCCGACCAGCGGCCGCCGCACTGGTGAGGCTCAGATGACCTCCTCGACCTCGATCACGCCATTGAGCGACCGCAGCGCCGCCTTGATCTGCGGATTGACCGGGAAATCCTGACCGAGGTCCAGTTCGACCTCGCCCGGCAGCCCCTCGGCCATGATGCAGAAGTAGATCGGCCCCTTGCTGCCCTTGACCCGGTCCTGAACCGCGCGCTCCAGCACCGAGCGGACCGAGTCCACCGCCTCCGGCTCGCCGACAAAGACCCGCAGGCCCGCCGACCCGGCCGCGGCCACCGCCAGGTCGATGGGCGCGATCGAGCGGCCCAGCAGCTTGAGCTGATCGGCCTCCATGGTTGCCTCGACCTGCACCACGATCTGCGCGCCGATCTCCAGATGGTCGCGCGAGGCTTCCAGCACGTCCGAAAACACGGTGATCTCATACTGCCCGGTCGGGTCCGAAAGCTGGACGAAGGCAAAGCGGTTGCCGCGCGCCGATTTCATCTCGCGCCGCCCCGAGACGGTGCCGGCCATCTTGGCGACCAGTGCGGACTGCTCGGCCCTGGCCGTCACCTCGTCGAGCGTCAGCACCTGCTTGCGCCGCAGCGACACCATGTAGTCATCGAGCGGGTGGCCGGTGAGATAAAAGCCCACCGCCTTGAATTCTTCGGCCAGCCGCTGTGCCGGCAACCAGTCATCGAGCCGCGACAGGCGCGGCTCCGGCAGATCGTCGCCGGCATCGCCAAACAGGCTGACCTGATTTGAAGATTTCTGATCGTGGATCGCCGAGGAATAGGCGACCAGCGCATCGATACTGTCAAAAACCCGATGCCGGTTCGGATCCAGCAGGTCGAAGGCACCGGCGCGCGCCAGCATCTCGACCGGGCGTTTGCCGATCCGCTTGAGATCGACCCGGCGGGCAAAATCAAACAGGGTGACAAAGGGCTTGTCGCCGCGCGCCGCGGTGATGAGGCGCATCGCCTCGACCCCGACATTCTTGAGCGCGCCCAGCGCATAGACCAGCCGCCCGCCACTGACCGAAAAGGTCGCCTCCGACCGGTTGACGCAAGGCGGCACGTAGCCGATGCCCAGCCCCTTCTTCACCTCCTGGAAGTAGACGGCCAGCTTGTCGGTCTGGTGCCGGTCGCAGTTCATGACCCCGGCCATGAACTCGACCGGGTGGTTGGCCTTGAGCCATGCGGTCTGGTAGCTGACCACGGCATAGGCGGCCGCATGCGACTTGTTGAAGCCGTAATTGGCAAATTTCTCAAGCAGGTCAAAGACTTCGCGCGCCTTGGCGGCATCGACGCCATTGGCCTTGGCGCCGGCTTCGAACTTGGGGCGCTCCTTGGCCATGTCCTCGGCGATCTTCTTGCCCATGGCGCGGCGCAGCAGGTCGGCGCCGCCGAGCGAATAGCCGGCCATGACCTGCGCGATCTCCATCACCTGTTCCTGGTAGACGATGATGCCTTGCGTCTCTTTCAGGATGTGGTCGATCGTCGGGTGGATCGACTCCAGCGGCTTCTTGCCGTTCTTGACCTCGCAATAGGTGGGGATGTTTTCCATCGGGCCAGGACGATAGAGCGCCACCAGCGCCACGATGTCCTCGATGCTGGTCGGCCGCATGCGCTTGAGCGCGTCCATCATGCCCGTGCTTTCCACCTGGAACACCGCCACGGTGCGGGCGCGGGCATAAAGCTCGTAGGTCTTCGGGTCGTCGAGCGGGATGGCGTTGATCTGGTTCTCGGCGCCTGCGCCCGGCTCATAAAGCCGGGTGCCATCGGCCGCCTCGTGCAAAGACCGCCCGGACATGCGGATCAGGTCAACCGCGTTCTGGATCACGGTCAGCGTCTTGAGGCCGAGAAAGTCGAACTTGACCAGCCCCGCCTGCTCGACCCATTTCATGTTGAACTGGGTCGCGGGCATGTCCGAGCGCGGGTCCTGATAGAGCGGCACCAGCTCGTCCAGCGGCCGGTCGGCGATCACCACCCCCGCGGCATGGGTCGAGGCGTTGCGCAGCAGCCCTTCGATCTGCTGGGCATAGGTCAGCAGCCGGTTGACCACCTCGGCGTTGCGCGCCTCCTCGCGCAGGCGCGGCTCGTAGGCCAATGCCTTCTCGATCGAGACCGGCTTGACCCCCTCGACCGGGATCATCTTCGACAGGCGGTCAACCTGCCCGTAGGGCATCTGCAGCACCCGCCCCACATCGCGCACCGCCGCCTTGGACAGAAGCGCGCCGAAGGTGATGATCTGCGCCACCCGGTCGCGGCCGTAGCGGTCCTGCACATAGCGGATCACCTCGTCGCGGCGGTCCATGCAGAAATCGATGTCGAAGTCCGGCATCGAGACCCGGTCGGGGTTGAGAAACCGCTCGAACAGCAGCGAGTAGCGCAAGGGGTCAAGGTCGGTGATGGTCAGCGCATAGGCCACGAGGCTGCCCGCGCCCGATCCGCGGCCGGGGCCGACGGGGATGTCATGTGTCTTGGCCCATTTGATGAAGTCGGCCACGATCAGGAAGTAGCCGGGAAAGCCCATGCGCTCGATGACGCCAAGCTCGAATTCCAGCCGTTTTTCATAGTCTTCGACAGAGCCATGATGCGGGATCACCGCCAGCCGGTCAGCCAGCCCGGCATGGGCGGCACGGCGTAGCTCCTCGGCCTCGTCCTGCGCGAAGCGTGGCAG
>CAUJIU010000063.1 GCA_963205075.1 Pseudomonadota bacterium
GCCGAGGCGGGCGCGGCCTGCCTGCGGATCAATCCGGGCAATATCGGCGAGGCGTCGCGGGTGCGCGAGGTCATCAGGGCCGCGCGCGACCATGGCTGTTCGATCCGGATCGGGGTCAATGCCGGGTCGCTGGAAAAGCACCTGCTGGAGAAATATGGCGAGCCCTGCCCGGATGCCATGGTCGAAAGCGGGCTCGACCATATCAAGCTGTTGCAGGACAACGATTTTCACGAGTTCAAGATCTCGTGCAAGGCCTCTGACGTGTTCCTGGCCGCCGCCGCCTATCAGGCGCTGGCCGAGGCCACCGACGCGCCCATCCATCTGGGCATCACCGAGGCCGGCGGCCTGATGACCGGCACCATCAAGTCCGCCGTGGGGCTTGGCAACCTGCTCTGGGCCGGCATTGGCGACACCATCCGCGTCAGCCTCAGCGCCGATCCGGTCGAGGAGGTCAAGGTCGGGTTCGAGATCCTCAAGGCGCTGGGGCTGCGTCACCGCGGGGTCAACATCATCTCCTGCCCGTCCTGCGCGCGGCAGGGCTTTGACGTGATCCGCACCGTCGAGGCGCTGGAAAAGCGGCTTGAGCACATCAAGACGCCGATGAGCCTGAGCATCATCGGCTGCGTGGTCAACGGCCCCGGCGAGGCGCTGATGACCGATGTGGGCTTTACCGGCGGCGGGGCAGGGTCGGGCATGGTCTATCTGGCGGGCCGCCAGAGCCACAAGCTGAGCAACGAGCAGATGATCGACCATATCGTCGCGCAGGTCGAAAAGAAGGCGGCCGAGATCGAGGCCGCCTCCAACTGACGCCGCCGACTGACGCCCGCGCCTTACTCGCTGCGCAGCTGGGCGACCATCGCCTGCATCTGCTCGAGCGGCACATAGCCGCGCACCATGTTGTCTTCAAACACGAAAGTCGGCGTGCCCGAGATCTGCAACTGGTCGGCCAGCATGCGGTTGGTGGCAATGACGGTGGCCACTTCCGGCCCAACCATCCGGTCGAGGATCGGCGCCGGGTCGAGGTCGAAGGTTTCGGCCAGCCGCGTCAGCACTTCGGGGGTGACGTCGCTTTGCAGCGTCATCAGCGCGTCATGGACCAGCTTGTAGGCCGCATCGCCATGCAACTGGTGCACCGCGATGGCAAACTGGGCCGACAGGGTCGACTGCTCGCCCAGAATCGGGAACTCCTTGACCACGAAGCGGATATTGCCATCGGTCTCGATCAGGGCATTGACCTCGTCAAAGGCGCGCCGGCAGTAGCCGCAGCGGTAGTCCATGAACTCGACCAGCGTGATATCGCCATCGGGGTTGCCGCCGACCCAGGAGTAGCCGTCATTGCGGATCTGTTCCGAATAGGCGCGCGCCAGGTTGGCGTCATTGGCCAGCGCCGCCTGGCTCTGCCGCTGCTCGAGAACCGCGATGGCCTCCATCAGCACTTCGGGATTGTCCAGGAGATAGGCCCGCACCTCGGCGCGAAACGCCTCGCGCTCGGCATCGGTCATCGGCGGCGGCTCCTGCGCCAGCGCCGCGCTGGTCCAGAAGGCGGCAATCAACAACAACAGTCGGCGTAGCAGCATCGGGCAATCTCCAAATCTGACGAGGGCGATGCCGATGGCGTGCGCTCCCCTTGCCAAGGACTGCCCAAGGGGGGCAAGACAGGCTCGCGGCACCATAGAGGACGGCAAATGCGGGATACAAGGCCACAAGCGGCAAATCGCCGGAATGTGTGCGCGGGGCGGATCGGCCGCGCCGCGCTCCGTCTGGTCGTGCCCCTGCTGGCGGTCCTCTTGGCCAGCGCCAGCCCGGCGCAGGACTTTTCCGGACTGGCGCGCCCCGACATGACCCAGAGCCAGATCAGCGACCGCGCCGGCGGGCTGGAAGTGGCGCTGCGCCTGAGCCAGCCGGTGCCCTACCGGATCCTGACCATCGACGGGCCGCCCCGGCTGGTGGTCGATTTCCGCGAGGTGGACTGGAGCGGGGTCAGCCGCACCCAGCTGCTGAATTCCGATCTGGCCAGCGACGCGCGCTTTGGCGCCTTCCGGCCCGGCTGGTCGCGGCTGGTGGTGGATCTGACCGGCCCGATGCGGGTGGTCGAGGGCGGCATGCGGGTCGATCCGGCCAGCAGCGTCGCCGATCTGCTGATCCGGCTGGAGCCGAGTTCGGCCGAAGCCTTTGCCGCCGCCGCCGGCGCGCCGCCCGATCCGCATTGGGACCTGACGCCCGAGGCCCCGCCCGCGGCCGACCCCGAGGACCCCACCATCGTCGTCGCCATCGACCCCGGCCATGGCGGCATCGACCCCGGCGCCGAGCGCGACGGCGTCAAGGAAGGCGACCTGATGCTGCAACTGGGGCTGGAACTGGCCGAGGCCATCAACCGCACCGTCGGGCTGCGCGCGGTGCTGACGCGACATGACGACACCTTCGTGCCGCTGGACGAGCGCATCACGCTGGCCCGTCGCGCGGGCGCCGACCTGATGATCTCGCTGCATGCCGATGCGCTGGAGGATGACGAGGCGCATGGGGCCTCGGTCTATACGCTGAGCGCCGAGGCCGTCGATCAGGCCTCGCAGCGCATGGCCGAAAGGCACGAGCAGGGCGATCTGCTGGCCGGGCTCGACCTCAGCGGCCATGACGATCAGGTGGCAACCATCCTGATGGACCTGGCGCGGCAGGAGACCGGCCCGCAAAGCAACCGTCTGGCCGACGCGGTGGTGGAGGGGTTGCAGGAGGCCGGCGCGCGGCTCAACACCCGGCGGCGGCGGCAGGCGGAACTGGCGGTGCTGACGGCGGCGGATTTCCCGTCGGTGCTGGTCGAGGCGGGGTTTCTCTCCGACGAGGGCGACCGCCGCGCGCTGGGCTCGACCGAGGGCCGCGCCCCGATCGTGGCCGGCATGGTCGCGGCGATCCTGAACTGGGTGGCGGCCGAGGCGGCGCTGGCGCCGCTGCACCTCAAATAGCCGTGTGCGTCAGGCGTTTTCCGGCCGAGCACCGGCTTTGGCTTTTGACCATTCCCGGCAAGCCACTTATATGTGCCTGACTGCGCAACAAGGGCTCTGGCCGTCGTGATCCGATTCTTCCTGTCATTTCTGGGCGGCATATTCTCGATGCTGACGCTCGGTCTCGTGCTGGCAGGCATCAGTCTGGGTGGCGTCATCTACATGTATAGCCGCGATCTGCCCTCCTACGAGACGCTGGCGGAATACACCCCCAAGATGATCAGCCGGGTCTATTCGGGCGAAGGCCAGATCATCGATGAATTCGCCACCGAGCGGCGGCTGTTCACCCCGGCCGAAGAGATCCCCGATATCGTCAAGCAGGCCTTCATCTCGGCCGAGGACAAGAATTTCTACACCCATAACGGCTTTGATGCGCGCGGCATGCTGGCCGCGTTCTACGAGGCCGTCCGTTCGCGCGGGCGCGACCTGCGCGGCGCCTCGACCATCACCCAGCAGGTGATGAAGAACTTCCTGCTCGACGGTTCGCGCAGCGCCGAGCGCAAGATCCGCGAGATCATCCTCGCGGTGCGCATCGAGCGGGCGATGGACAAGGAAAAGATCCTCGAGCTGTATCTCAACGAGATCTTTCTGGGCCAGAACTCCTATGGCGTCACCGCCGCGGCGCAGACCTATTTCAACAAGCCGCTGTCCGACCTGACCCCCGGCGAGGCCGCCTACCTGGCCTCGCTGCCCAAATCGCCCTCCAACCGGCATCCGGTGCGCAACCACGACCAGGCGATCTTCTGGCGCAACAACACGCTGCGCGAGATGTTCGAGAACGGCTATATCGACCAGGCGACGCTGGACCGCGAGGAGGCGGCGCCGCTGCTGACGGTGCAGGGCGGCGAGATCGAGAGCTTCCGCACCGCCCTGCCGCCGCGCGACTATTTCACCGACGAGATCCGCCGCCAGCTCAGCCGCAACTTCGGCGAGGACGAGTTCTTCGGCGGCGGCCTGTCGGTGCGCGCCACCGTCGACCCCGAGATGCAGGTGGCCGCCGCCCACGCGCTGCAACGCGCACTCGAGGATTTCGACCGTGACAAGGGTGAGTGGCGCGGCACCGGCCTGACCATCGACGCCGCCGACCTGGCGACCGAGGAGGGCTGGCGCGCCGCGCTGGCCGCGCTCGACGTGCCGCGCGACGTGACCTTGCAGGGCGTCTGGCATCCGGCCGTGGTGCTCGAGGTGGCCGACCAGTCGCTGCGCATCGGCATCGAGGGCGTGACCGAGACCGAGGCCGAACCCTTCGTGGTTCCGCGTGACGACATCCAGTGGATGTCGGGCGATTTCCACGACAATTTCACCGTGGGCGACGTGGTTCTGGTGCGCCGCTACACCGCCGATGCCGATGGCGCCTTCATCCGCTGGTCGTTGCGGCAGGTGCCGGAGGTGCAAGGCGCCTTCATGGCCATGGACGTCAATACCGGCCGGGTGATCGCCATGCAGGGCGGTTTCAGCTACCAGGCCTCGGTGTTCAACCGCGCCACCCAGGCGATGCGCCAGCCGGGCTCGGCCTTCAAGCCCTTCGTCTATGCCTCGGCGCTCGATTCCGGCTACAGCCCGGCCACCATCGTGGTGGATGCGCCCATCGAGGTGAACATGCCGCAGGGTGTCTGGCGGCCGCAGAACTCGTCGCGCGAATATTACGGACCCACGCCGCTGCGCACCGGCATCGAGCAGTCGCGCAACCTGATGACCGTGCGCCTGGCGCAAGAGGTCGGCATGGATGTGGTGGCCGAATATGCCGAGCGCTTCGGCGTCTACGACCACATGAACCAGGTTCTGGCCGCGGCGCTGGGCTCGGATGAAACCACGCTGTTCCGCATGGTGGCGGCCTATGCGATGTTCGCCAATGGCGGCGAGCGGGTCGAGCCGACGCTGGTGGACCGGGTGCAGGACCGCTACGGCCACACCGTCTATCGCCATGACCAGCGGGTCTGCGAGGGCTGTTCGGACCTGTCGCTGCCCGAAGGGCAGGGGCCGCGCATCATCTCCAACCGCACCCGGATCATGAACGCGGTCACCGCCTATCAGCTGACCTCGATGCTGGAAGGCGTGGTCCAGCGCGGCACCGCCTCGGGCACGGTCAACCTGCCGGTCCCGGTGGCGGGCAAGACCGGCACCACCAACGATTCCAAGGATGTCTGGTTCGTGGGTTTCACCTCCAACATCGTGGCCGGCTGCTATATCGGCTATGACCAGCCGCAGCCGATGGGGCGCGGCGCCTCGGGGGGCGGGGTCTGCGGCCCGGTCTTCAACGAATTCATGCTGCAGGCGATCCAGAAATATGGCGGTGGCCGGTTCACCGTGCCCGATGAATGCCAGTTCATCCGCATCGACCGCTATTCCGGCGCCCGGCTGGCCGATGACGACCCCAGCGATACGGCGGTGTCGGAATGTTTCCGCGCCGGCGAGGAGCCGCTGGTCGGCTTCATCACCGGCGGCTTTGCCGTGGCCGCCGACCTGCCGATCTTCGAGGAAGTTCCGCTCTCGAGCCGGATCGTCACCACCTCGACCGGCGAGACCACTTCGGTCGGTCCCAAGGCCTCGTTCGGCACCCTGTCATCGGGCGGCCTCTACTGACGCCATCGCTTGCCCGTGCCCGAACCGCAGGCTAAGACCCCATTCAATCCGCCGTTGGCCTCCGCGCCCGGCCCTGCAGAACCGGACTGACCCATGCGCGCTGAAACCCAGGCCACCATCGCGGCGATCGAGAAATCGCTGAAACTGATCGGCCAGCGGCTTGACTACGAAACCGCCGCCTACCGGCTGGAGGAGTTCAACGCCCGCGTCGAGGACCCGACCCTCTGGGACCACCCCGAGGCGGCGCAGAAGCTGATGCGCGAGCGGCAGATGCTGGTCGATGCCATCGGCAATTACGAAGGCATCAGCCGCGAACTGAGCGACAATATCGAGCTGATCGAGATGGGCGAGGCCGAGGACGATGCCGGCATCGTCTCGGAGGCCGAGGAGGCGCTGAAGGCCCTGCGCGAAAAGGCGGGCCAGAAAGAGCTCGAGGCGCTGCTCGATGGCGAGGCCGATGGCAACGACACCTTCCTCGAGATCAACTCGGGCGCGGGCGGCACCGAAAGCTGCGACTGGGCCTCGATGCTGGCGCGCATGTATGTGCGCTGGGCCGAAGCGCATGGCTACGAGGTCGAGCTGCAATCGGAATCCGCCGGCGAAGAGGCGGGCATCAAGTCGGCCTCCTACAAGATCAGCGGGCCGAACGCCTATGGCTGGCTCAAGTCCGAAAGCGGCGTGCACCGGCTGGTGCGCATCAGCCCCTATGACAGCGCCGCGCGGCGGCACACCTCGTTTTCCTCGGTCTGGGTCTATCCGGTGGTCGACGACAACATCGAGATCGAGGTGCAGGACAAGGACATCCGCATCGACACCTACCGCTCGTCCGGTGCCGGCGGCCAGCACGTCAACAAGACCGACTCGGCCGTGCGGATCACCCACTTTCCGACCGGCATCGTCGTCACCAGCTCGGAGAAATCCCAGCACCAGAACCGCGATATCGCCATGAAGGCGCTCAAGTCGCGGCTCTACCAGATGGAGCTGGACCGGCGCAGCGCCGCGGTGCTGGCGGCGCACGAGGCCAAGGGCGAGGCGGGCTGGGGCAACCAGATCCGCTCCTACGTGTTGCAGCCCTACCAGATGGTCAAGGACCTGCGCACCGGGCACGAAACCTCCGACACGCAAGGCGTGCTGGACGGCGATCTTGACGGGTTCATGGCGGCGACCCTGTCGATGCAGGTGGCCGGCCTGAGCCGCGCGGACGCCCAGTCGGAAGACTGAGCGTGACCGGGTCGGCGCCCATGGATCCGGCCCGCCGCGCCCCGTTTCACGTGATGGCCAAGCCCGCCGGGCCGCGCTGCAACATCGCCTGCGACTATTGCTATTACCTGAGCAAGGACGGGCTCTATCCCGAGATCCGCAAGTTCCGCATGTCCGAGGATGTGCTCGAGCGCTATATCAGCGAGCATATCGCCGCGCATCAGGCGCTGGGCCTGGACGAGGTCACCTTCGGGTGGCAGGGCGGCGAGCCGACCATGCTGGGGCTGGATTTCTTCGAGACGGTCGTCCGCTTGCAGGACCGGCACCGCCCGGACGGATTTGCCGTTCACAACGCCCTGCAGACCAATGGCATGTTGCTGGACGCCGGCTGGGCCGGATTCCTGCGTGACCACCGGTTCCTGGTCGGCATCAGCATCGACGGGCCCCGGCATATCCATGACCGCTACCGCCGCGACCGTGCCGGCAGGCCGAGCTTTCGCGCGGTGATGGCCGGGCTCGACCTCTTGCAACGCCATCAGGTCGAGTTCAACGCCCTGACCGTGGTCAACCGCAACTCGGCGCTGCATCCCAGGGAGATCTACGAATTCCTGCGCGGCGCCGGGGTCGAGCACATGCAGTTCATCCCCGTTGTCGAGCGCCGGTCCGGGACCGGTGCGCTGGCCGCGCCGCCGCAGATCGACGGCGGCGCCGCGCCGGACCCGATGACCCAATGGAGCGTCCGGCCGGCGGCCTATGGCCGGTTTCTCTGCACGGTGTTCGATCTCTGGCGGCGGCGCGATATCGGGCGGGTCTTCGTGCAGTTCATCGAGGACCATCTGCGCAGCTGGTCGGGCCTGCCATCGGGGCTTTGCGTCTTTGCCGAGACCTGTGGCGGGGCGCTGGCGCTCGAGCAGAACGGTGATCTCTATGCCTGCGACCACTACGTCTATCCCGAGTTCCGGCTGGGCAACCTGGCGACGCAGCCTCTGGCCGACATGGTCTGGTCTGACCGGCAACAGGAGTTCGGGCGCGCCAAGCGTGACAGCCTGCCCCGCCAGTGCCTGGGCTGCGCCTACCGCTTTGCCTGCAACGGCGGCTGCCCCAAGCACCGCCTTGTCGAAACCGGCGAGCCGGGCCGGGGGCTGAACTACCTTTGCCCGGCCTATCGGCAGTTCTTCGGCCATGCCGGGCCGGAGCTGCGCGCAATGGCGCGCGAGCTGGCGCTGCACGGAGCGATCGCCGACCGGCGCGGAGGGCAGACAAATCCCGGCCACGGGGCTTGATCTTTGCCGCCGCGGCACCGAGGCTGCGGCGGAATGACGCGATTGGCCTCAGGAGACGCCCCCCGATGACCGCACAGGACCTGCCCCCGAGCTCCGACCTGCCGCAGATCGGCCGCCTGACCGTGGCGGAACTGTTCGTCTCGCTGAAGGCGGGTCTGAACGACTTTCGCCGCGCGCCGGCCTTCGGGCTGTTTTTCAGCGCGGTCTATGTGCTGGGCGGCTTCGCCATGGTCTGGCTGGGCGCGGGCCATGTGACCTGGGTGCTGGCGACCTCGCTGGGCTTTCCGCTGGCCGCCCCCTTCGCGGCGGTCGGGCTTTACGAGGTCAGCCGGCGCCTGGAACAGGGCGAGCCGCTGGCATGGCCGGCGGTGCTGGGCGTGGTCTGGGCCGAGCGCGGGCGGCAGATCCCGTGGATCGGCGCGGTGATCGTGATCTATTTCCTGTTCTGGACCTTTCTGGCCCACATGATCTTCGCGCTGTTCATGGGGCTTTCGACCATGACCAACGTCACCGGCAGCCTCGAGGTGTTTCTGGAGCCGCAGGGCCTCAAGATGATCGCCTTCGGCACCACGGTGGGCGCGGCGCTGGCGTTCCTGCTGTTCTCGCTGACGGTGGTGAGCCTGCCGCTGCTGCTGGAAAAGGAGCTGGATTTCGTGACCGCGATGATCCTCAGCGTCCGCACGGTGAGCGAGAACCTGGTGGTCATGCTGGTCTGGGCCGCGATGATCGCGGTCCTGTCGCTCTTGGCGCTGTTGCCCTGGTTTCTGGGGCTGATCGTGGTGTTGCCGGTGCTGGGACATGCGACCTGGCATGTCTACCGGCGGGCGCTCTTCTAGCGGCCGGCGCTACGCCAAACGCAAACGGGCGCCGGTTGACCGACGCCCGTCCGGTTTATCGGCAAGGGCTCAGGACTTGGCCGGCTCGTCGCTTGCGGCGCCGGCCGGCTTGGACTTCAGCGGCGCGCCGGTCGACGAGATCGGGTCTTCCTGGCGCTGGACCGAACCCTCGAAATGGGCGCCGCTCTCGATGGCGATGGTCTTGTGGATGATGTCGCCCTCGACCCGCGCGGTCGATGTCAGGCGCACCTTGAGCCCGCGGACGCGGCCGATGATGCGGCCATTGACCACCACGTCATCGGCAAGGCATTCGCCCTTGACGGTGGCGCCTTCGCCGATCGTCAGCAGATGGGCGCGGATGTCGCCCTCGACCTGACCCTCGATCAGGATGTCGCCGGTCGATTTGATGTTGCCCTTGATGTGCAGGTCCGAGGACAGCACCGATGCCGGCGGCTTGGCCTTGGGCGCCGACGACTTGTAGTCGGGAACCGTGGGGGAAGCCGAGGCTGCCGGGGCCGAGGAGGTTGCCGGTTCGGCCGCTTTCGGCCCGGGCTCGTTGATTTTGCTCTTAGAAAACATCTCTTCCAGCTCTTATATAGATCATTGGGTTGATGGCGTTCCCGTTCACACGGATTTCGTAGTGGAGATGGGGGCCAGTGGAGCGTCCGGAGTTCCCCATATCACCGATCCTGTCCCCGCGCGAGACCCTTTGGCCAACCTCGACCCGGATGGCATTAAGATGCCCATAGCGGGTCTCGATGCCGAAATCGTGCTGGATCTCGACCAGGCGGCCATAGCCCGAAGACCACTCCGCCTTGATGACCACCCCGTCGGCGGTGGCATAGACCGGGGTGCCGATGGAACCGGCCATGTCGGTGCCCGCATGCATCCTGCCCCAGCGCTGGCCAAAGCCGCTGGTGTAGCGGAAGTTGCTGTGCAGCGGCAGGACCAGCGGCAGCTTGTCGGCGGCGATGCGGTAGAGGTTGATGCGGTCCAGCCCGGACAGGATGGCATTGGCGCGGATGGTGTCGGCATCCTCGGTCACATCGGTGCCCATGGTCGAATACTGGATCGGCATCAGCGGGCCGCCAGTGCCGGAATAGCCGCGGCGGACCTGCTCGATCAGGGTGTCGGGGTCCATGCCGGCGGCGCGGAACATGTTGTCCAGCGGCTCGACCGAGACCAGCATCGCCTCTTCGAGCTGGCGGAAGATCTCGTCGTTGCGCTCTTGCAGCAGCGCCAGTTCCAGCTCCATGTCGGCGCTGCGCTTGGTGGCGGCGGCGGCATCGGCGGCGATGCGGTCGCGCTCTTCGGCGGTATCGGCCAGCGCATCGGCCAGCAGGTCGACGGTCTCGGACATCTCGCCGGCACCGGAGATGCTGGCGGTGTCGGTGCCGTTGCTCTGGGCCTCGGCCAGCTCGGCCACCTGGTCGTTCAGCGCCTGCCGGTCGATGGAGGTGCGGCGCAGGCTGGCCTGGATCACCTCTATGCCGGTCTCCAGTTCGCGCCGCCGGTCCTCGGAGGCCAGCAGTTCGGACTGCATGACCGAGATCTGCTGCAGCGCCTTGCTGAAGCGGTCCTGCGCGGCAGAGGCCTCGGCCGCGCGCAGGTCGCGTTCGGCTGACAGGGCGTTGAGCCGGTCTTCGTAGATCAGCTGGTCGCGCTGGGCCTGGGCGCGGAAGTTGCCGGCGCCGATGCTGTCCATCAGGAAGATCGCGGTCGACATGATGGTCCAGGCCACCACGATGGTGCAGCCGCTCCAGATCAGCAGCTGGGTCTCGGGCGAGAGGCGGATGAACCGGGTTTCGGTGTCGGAGCGCAGGAACAGGCGCCTTTCGGGCAACCGGCGTTCCAATGCCATGTGCAATTTGTGAATCGGCCAAAAACGCATCACTGAGGTTCTGTCCCATTCCAGTTGCCGCGCGCCCCGGACGAGCCGGAACCTGCGGGTTCGCAAGTTCTTAGCGGCCAGATCACGAAGCTGCAACGCTTTTGAAGCCTTGCGTGATGCGACCGGTCGGCGCAGCGCCCGATCGGGCGGGAACCCGCCGAAACCGCCGGGCGAGCCATGCCGGGCCGGTTCACTTCGGGGTTGTCCGGGTCCGGTCGGGGGCGGCAGCGGCCAGGGGTCTGGAAACCGCCATGCCTCAGGCCCCGCGCAGCGCGTCCAGCACCGCCTGCGCATGGCCCTTGGGGGTCACCTTGCTCCAGACCCGGATCAGCCGCTGGTCGGGGCCGATCAGAAAGGTGCTGCGCACGATGCCCATATGGGTCCGGCCGTAGAGCGTCTTCTCGGCCCAGACGCCATAGGCCGCGCAGACCGTGCCATCCAGGTCCGACAACAGCGCGATCCCCAGGCCATGTTTGGCGCAGAACCGGTCATGGGAGGCCACCGTGTCGCGCGATACGCCCAGCACCGCGCAATCCAGCGCCGCGAATTCGTCCCGGCGCGCGGTGAAGTCCAGCGCCTCCAGCGTGCAGCCCGAGGTGTCGTCGCGCGGGTAGAAGTAGAGCACGACATTCCGGCCACGGTAATCGGCCAGACGCAGCTCGCCGCCGCCGTTACGCGGCAAGGTGAATGGCGGGGCCGGCGCGCCGGGCTGCGGAAACTCGGGGCTGGCGGGCATTCGCGCATCCTCGCGGTTGGTGTCTTTGCGCTTTTGTTTTCGACCGTGCCGCGCAAGAGTGAAACTCAGGCGTCAGCGCGGAACTCAACCGGTGCGCGGCCAGGGGCCACGGACCACGGGAAGATGGCACAGGCAATAGGACCTCCAGGACCGGCGCCCGCCCGGCCGCCGCGCCGCAGGCGCGCCGGAAAGCGGCGTCATGTCTGGCGTCTGCTGGCGGTGATCTGCGCGGCGCCCCTGGTCTTCGCCATCGTCGCCGCCACCCTGCTGATCGGGCAGGAGATCACCGCGCCAAGCTGGCTGCGCGACCGGGTCGAGGCGCAGGCGGGCGCGTTCCTTGACGGTGGCACGATCAGCTTTGGCGCCATCATGGTGCAGCTTGGCACCGACCTGCACCCGCGCGTGCGCCTGACCCATACCGAGCTGCGCGATGCCGAAGGCGTGCTGATCGCTCGCATTCCCGAAGTGGCCGCGGTGGTGTCGCCGCGCGGCATCCTGTTCCGGCGCGAAGTGCTGCCGCAGGACATCACCCTTGTCGGGGCCGAACTCTACCTGCGCCGCGATATCGAGGGGGCGGTGGCGCTGTCCTTTGGCCCCGGTCAGGCCGCCGTCGGGCGGGCGGAGGGATTTCTGGAGCTGTTTGACGGCCTCGACACCGCCTTGGAGCGCACCGCGCTCGAGGCGCTGGAACATGTCGGCGCCGAGGGGCTGATCGTCAACTACGACGATGCGCGCGCCGGCCGGGGCTGGACGGTCGATGGCGGCCGGCTCGACCTGACGCTGGGGCGGCAGACCACCAGCCTGCGCGGCGAGGTGACGCTGCTTTCGGGGCGCGCCTATGTCACCTCGCTGGTGCTGAGTTACGAAAGCCCGCGCGGCAGCCGGGCCGCCGCCATCAACCTCGCGCTCACCGACGTGGCCTCCGAGGATATCGCCAGCCAGTCGGCGGCGCTGAGCTGGCTCGGGGTGATGCAGGCGCCCCTGTCGGCCAATTTGCGCGCCAAGATCGACGACAACGGCGCGCTGGGGCCGCTTTCGGCGCGGCTCGAGATCGGGCAGGGGGTGGTGCAGCCGGTGCCCGAAGTGCGCCCCATCGCCTTCACCTCGGCGCGCACCTACCTGACCTACAGCCCCAGCCAGTCGACCATGTTCTTCGACGATGTGTCGGTGCAGACCGACTGGGGCAGCTTCGCCGCGTCCGGCAAGGCGACGCTGTCGGATTTCCGCAATGGCCTGCCCGGCGCGATGATCGGCCAGCTGGCCCTCAGCGATATCGTGCTGGACCCTGAGGGGATCTATCCCGAACCGATCCGCTTCAACGACGCCGCCGCCGACATGCGCCTGCACCTGGCGCCGTTCAGGCTGGAACTGGGCGAGGCGTCGATCGATATCGGGGGCGAGAGGCTGCGGGTGTCGGGGCAGGTCGAGGCCGCTGCCTCGGGCTGGGCCTACGGGCTGGACGCCCGGCTGCGGCGGGTCGATCAGGCGCGGCTGATGTCCTACTGGCCCGGTTTCCTGCGCCCGATCACCCGCGAGTGGTTCACCTCCAACCTGACCTCGGGCATCCTGAGCAACATCGCCGGTTCGGTCCGGTCCCGGCCCGGCGAACCCGTCGACTATGCCACGAGTTTCGAATTTGCCGATGTGACGGCCAGGTTCATGCGCGCCCTGCCGCCCGTGCAGGATGGCACCGGCGTGGCCACGCTGGCCAACAACCGCTTCACCCTGGCGCTCGATCAGGGGCAGATCGCCGCGCCGCAGGGTGGGCTGGTCGAGGCGGGCGGCTCGGTCTTCACCATTCCCGACATCACCTTGCGCGAAACGCCGGCATCGGTGCGGCTGCGCACCGACAGCACCATCACCGCCGCGCTGGCGCTGCTGGACATGCCGCCGTTCGAGTTCCTGACCAAGGCCAGCCTGCCGGTCGCGCTGGCCGATGGCCGCGCCAGCACCCAAGGGGGCATCTCGCTGGCGCTCAAGCCGGTGCTGGGGCCGGGCGAGGTGCAGTTCGACATGACCGCGCGCCTGAGCGGGGTCCGGTCCGAGGTGCTGGTGCCGGGCCGGGTGCTGACCGCGACCGCGCTTGAGGTGACCGCCGATCCCGCAGGCATGATCATTCGCGGCCCGATCCGGGTGGGAGAGGTGCCCGCCGAGGCGGTGCTGACCCGCAGCTTCGGCACCGGGCCGCAGGCGCCGACGCGGATCGAGGGGACGGTCGAACTGTCGCAGCGCTTCATCGACGAGTTCGGCATCGGCCTGCCCGATGACATGGTCAGCGGCGCGGGCCGGGGCGAGGTGCAGATCGACCTGGTGGCCGGGGTGCCGCCGCATGTGCGCCTGACCTCCGATCTGGTCGGGCTGGGCCTGTCGCTGCCGGCCGTCAACTGGCGCAAGCCCGCCCAGCGCGAAGGCGCCCTGGTGGCCGAGGGCAGTCTGGGCGATCTGCCGGTGATCGACCGGCTGGATCTGGACGCCGCCGGCCTGCGGGCCGAGGGTTCCGTCACCCTGCGCCCCGAGGGTGGCGGGCTGGACCGGGCCAGCTTCGGTTCGGTGCGGCTGGGCGGCTGGCTCAATGCCCCGGTCGATCTGGTCGGGCGCGGGCCGGGCCGGACGGTGGGCATCGAGATCCGGGGCGGCGCGCTCGATCTGCGGCAGGCCAATTTCGGGTCGAGCGGGTCGGGCGGCGGCCCGATCACCGTTTCGCTCGACCGGCTGCAGGTGACCGAAGGCATCGCGCTGCGGCAGTTCCGCGGCGAATTCGATGCGGCGGGCGGGTTTTCGGGGCGGTTCAGCGGCCGGATCAACGATGGCGGTCCGGTGCAGGGCACCGTGGTGCCGCAAGGCGGGCGCAGCGCGGTCCGGATCCTCAGCGACGATGCCGGCGCGGTTCTGGCCGGGGCCGACATGCTGGAAACCGCCATTGGCGGCTCGATGGACATGTCGCTGGTGCCGACAGGGGCCACCGGCAATTATGACGGCCTGCTCAAGATCACCGACATCCGCCTGCGCGACGCGCCGGCGCTGGCCTCACTGCTGGATGCGGTGTCGATCGTGGGGCTGTTGCAGCAACTGGACGGGCAGGGCCTGTCCTTCTCCGATGTCGATGCCGAGTTCCGCATCACCCCGGACCAGATCATCGTCACCCGCTCCAGCGCCATCGGCGCCGGACTTGGCATTTCGCTCGACGGCATCTACACGATCGCCACCAAGGCGATGGATTTTCAGGGCGTGATCTCACCCTTCTACCTGCTCAACGGCATCGGCGCCGTGTTCACGCGCCCCGGCGAGGGACTGATCGGGTTCAACTTCACCCTGACCGGGCCGGTCGGGACGCCGGTGGTGTCGGTCAACCCGCTCTCGGTGCTGACGCCGGGCATGTTCCGCGAGATCTTCCGCCGCGCGCCGCCGGTGGTCAGCGAATGAAACTGAGCGATTTCGATTTCGACCTGCCCGACGGGCTGATCGCCACCCGCCCGGCGCGGCCAAGGTCGTCGTCGCGGCTGCTGGTGGCGCAAGGTGCGGCCGGGATCGAGGATGCCCACAGCATCGATCTGCCGGACTTTCTGCGCCCCGGTGACCGGCTGGTGCTCAATGACACGCTGGTCATTCCCGCACGGCTGAGCGGCGAGAGGCGGCGCACCGGCCCCGAAGGCGAGACCGTGGCGCGGATCGAGGTGACGCTGTTGCAGCCGCGCGCCGATGGCACATGGGCGGCGCTGGTCAAGCCGCTGAAGAAGCTGCGCGACGGCGAGACGGTCGCCTTCGCTCCGGG
>CAUJIU010000064.1 GCA_963205075.1 Pseudomonadota bacterium
TCAAGGGCCGCGCCCTGATGCTGGTGCGCAATGTCGGGCACCTGATGACCAACCCGGCCATTCTGGACCGTGACGGCGCCGAGATCGGCGAGGGGCTGATGGATGCGATGATCACCACCCTGATCGCGCTGCATGACCTGCAAAAGACCTCCGGCCCGCGCAACTCGACCACCGGGGCGGTCTATGTGGTCAAGCCCAAGATGCACGGCCCCGAAGAAGTGGCCTTCGCGGACGAGATCTTTACCCGGGTCGAGGCGGTGCTGGGGCTGCCCGCCAATACGGTCAGGCTCGGCATCATGGACGAGGAACGCCGCACCAGCGTCAATCTCAAGGAATGCATCCGCGCGGCGCGCGCACGGGTGGCCTTCATCAATACCGGCTTTCTCGACCGCACAGGCGACGAGATCCATACCAGCATGGAAGCCGGCCCGATGCTGCCCAAGGGCGAGATGAAGTCGCAGCCCTGGATCGCCGCCTACGAGGACCGCAATGTCGATATCGGGCTGGCCTGCGGGCTGAAGGGTCACGCCCAGATAGGCAAGGGCATGTGGGCCGCGCCCGACCGGATGGCCGAGATGCTGGCCACCAAGATCGGCCACCCCAAGGCCGGCGCCAGCTGCGCCTGGGTGCCCTCGCCCACCGCCGCCACCCTGCACGCGACCCATTACCACCGGGTCGATGTCTCCAGACGCCAGTCCGAACTTGCCAAGGCCGGGCCGCGCGGCACGCTGGCCGCTCTGCTGACCATCCCGGTGGCGCGCGGGCGCAATTTCAGCCCCGACGAGATCCGGCGCGAGCTGGAAAACAACGCGCAAGGCATCCTTGGCTACGTGGTGCGCTGGATCGATCAGGGCGTCGGCTGCTCCAAGGTGCCCGACATCCACGACGTGGCGCTGATGGAAGACCGCGCCACCTGCCGCATCTCGGCCCAGGCGCTGGCCAATTGGCTGCATCACGGCGTCGCCAGCCCCGATGAGGTCATGGCGGCGATGCGCAAGATGGCCGCGGTGGTCGACCGGCAGAATGCGGGCGACCCGGCCTATCGGCCGATGGCGCCGGCCTTTGACGGCGTGGCCTTCGCGGCCGCCTGCGATCTGGTGTTCGAGGGGCGGGTGCAGCCTTCGGGCTATACCGAGCCGGTGCTGCATGCCCGCCGCCTGGAGTTCAAGTCAGCCTGAGGAGGCAACCATGGCCGAGATTTCACTGACCCGCGCCCGCACCATCATCCGGCACGCGCTGGCCAAGGGGGCCGAGATGGGGCTCAGGCCGCTCGCGGTCGTGGTTCTGGACGCGGGCGGGCACGTCAAGGCCTTCGAGCGGCAGGACGGCGCCAGCCCCGGCCGCTTTGCCATCGCCCATGGCAAGGCGCATGGCTGCATCATGCTGGGCCTGGCCGGGCGGGAGCAACTGGCGCGCGCCGAGGGGCCGGGGGTCTTCATGCAGGCGATGAACGGGTTCTTTGACGGCAAGCTGGTGCCGGTTCCGGGCGGTGTGCTGGTCCGCGACAGGCGCGGCGCGGTCATCGGCGCGGTGGGCGTCACGGGCGACAGTTCCGACAATGACGCCACGGCGGCGCTGGCCGGCATCGCGGCGGCGGGCCTGACCGGAGAGGCCTGACCCATTTGCCTCTTTATCGGGCGGTTGGCGCGGCTATACTGCCGCAAAGCGCCAAGAGGACAGCAATGGCCCGACCCGTCATAGGCATCATCGGCAACAGCCACATGATCAACGACGAATACCCGGCCCAGGCGGTGGGCGAGATGAATTGCGCCGCCATCGCCCATGTCTCGGGCTGCACGCCGCTGATCGTGCCATCCGATCCCGGTCTGGTCGAACTGGGCTGTCTTCTGGATATCTGTGACGGCTTCCTGCTGACCGGGGGGCGCCCCAATGTGCACCCTTCCGAATACGGCGATAACGAAACCCCGGCCCATGGCACCTTCGACCGCCGCCGCGACGCGCTGACCCTGCCGCTGGTGCGGGCCTGTGTCGAGCGCGGGCAGCCGTTCCTGGGGGTCTGCCGCGGGTTTCAGGAGGTCAACGTGGCGATGGGCGGAACGCTCGACCCCGAGATCCGCGACCTGCCGGGCCGCGACAATCATCGCATGCCGCCCGAAGGCACGCTGGCCGAGAAATTCGCCCTGCGCCACATGGTCACCTTCGTGCGCGATGGCGTGTTCGCCCGGCTCATGGGCGCTCAAGATGTGATGACCAACAGCCTGCACGGGCAGGGCATCCGCATGCCCGGCCAGCGCATCGTCGCCGACGGCCACGCGCCCGACGGCACCATCGAGGCCATCTATGTGCGCGACGCGCCGGGCTTCACCCTGTCAGTCCAGTGGCACCCGGAATGGAACGCCGATGCCGATCCGGTCTCGCGCCCGCTGTTTCAGGCGCTGGGCGATGCGGCGCGGGCCTGGGCCGGGCGCGCCAGCGCCCCGGTGCGCAAGTCCGCCTGACCCCTTGCCAGCCCCGAGCCTCGCGGCTAGGTGTGCGTTAGCGCTATCGGGAGGGCAGCGATGAAACGGTCCCGCATCAACCAGATCATGGCCGAAGCCGGCGAGATGATCCGCTCCTACGGCTTCGTCTTGCCGCCCTTCGCGCATTGGTCGCCCGATGAATTCCTCGCCCGCAAGGATGTGGCCGCCAACGTCATCTCCGCCCGCTGCGGCTGGGACATCACCGATTACGGCGCGGGGCGCTTTGACCGGATGGGACTGTTCCTGTTCACCCTGCGCAATGGCCGGCTGGCCGACCTGCAACGCGGCGGCGGCATGTGCTATGCCGAAAAGCTGCTGATTTCACGTCAGGATCAGCTTTCGCCCATGCATACCCATGTCATCAAGGCCGAAGACATCATCAACCGTGGCGGCGCGACGCTGGTGATCGAGCTTTTTGGCTCCGACGATGCCGGCCGGTTTGCGCAGGATCGCGGCGGCACGGTCTGGTGCGACGGCATCCGGCGCGATTTCGGCCCCGGCGAAAAGCTGCGGCTGGCGCCGGGCGAAAGTGTCACGCTGATGCCCGGCGACTGGCACGCCTTCTGGGGCGAGGGCGGCGACGTGCTGATCGGCGAGGTCTCGACCGTCAACGACGACGAGACCGACAACATCTTCCGCGAGCCCATCGGCCGCTTCGCCAGCATCGACGAAGACGTCGCCCCGACCCATCTGCTGGTCAGCGACTATCGCAACTGGCTGGCCTGACGCCGCGCCTCAGCCCGCCAGCAGCAGGCTGCCCTCATGGCCGCGCAGCGTGCGCCGCGCGGTCGCGCCGTAGCTGGTGGGCATGGCCCGCAGAGTCGGGAAGATCTCGAACAGTTCTTCGCGCGCCCGCGCGCTGATGGCGTTCAGCGCCATGTCGCCGGGGTGGAAGCTCTCGGTCGCGGCGCCTTCGGCAAAGATCACCTCGTGCTGGTCGAACATGATGTGCACGTAGGTGACCGCGTCGCAGGGGTCGAGCACGACCCGGTCGCCGTCGATCATGTGGGTGGCGGCAACCAGCACCTCGCTTTCGGAAAACAGCAGTTCGGCGCGATAGCCGCGATAGAGCATCCGGTGCTGGGGCGAGACCACCAGGTCGCGCTCCTGCCCGGCAAAGGTATTGGCGCGGATGCGCACCGGGGCCAGGCGGCCATCGCCGCGCACCGTGCGGCTCTGGGCCCAGCGGACCGGTTGCAGCCCGTGATCGCGCGTGACCACGAGTTCGCCGGGCCTGAGCGTCTCGACCGCGCGCAGGCCCTGCGGGGTCGAGATCAGCGCGCCGGGCGTGAAACAGATGATGTTCTCGATCTCGCTGAAATTGACGACGGTGCCGTCAAGCAGCGTGATCGAGCCGGACATGCCGCCGGCGACATTGGCCGGCGTGGTGATGTTGAGCGTCGAGCGGACGCCCTGTCCGTTGAGGTCGAGCGTGTCGCCGCCGGTCTCGCTGCCTTCGCCACCGACGATGGTGATGGTGCCGGGGCCGCCGGGGCCGGCGGGCCCGATCTTGAAGGTATCGTTGCCATCGCCGCCATAGACGGTATCGCCCTTGCCGACGGTGATGGTGTCATCACCCGCCCCGCCAGAGATCAGGTCGGCACCAGAGCCGCCGATGATGGTGTCATTGCCGGCGCCCGCATCGACCGTCTGGCCGACAGCGGAAGCCGCCATGTTGATGGTGTCGGCGAAGGCCGTGGTCTGGATCGACTCGATCTCGGTGAAGGTGCCGCTGGAGGCGCCGCTGAAGGTGAATGTCCCGGCCTCGTTGCCGGTGAAGGTGACGGTGACGCCGGCGCCGCTGCCGGCCTCGCTCAGCGCCAGGGTGTCAGTGTCGGTATTGCCGGCATCCTCGCCACCGGTGATGGTGGTGGTGCCGTCGTTGTCGTCAACGACAAAGCGGTCGCTGCCGGTGCCGCCATAGAGCGTGTCATTGCCCGCGTCGCCGCTGAGCGTGTCATTGCCTGCGCCGCCAAAGAGCGTGTCGTTGCCCGCGCCGCCGGTGATGCTGTCATTGCCGGCATCGCCGTAGATCACGTCGTTGCCGCCGCCGCCATCGAGCCGGTCGGTGCCGTCGCCGCCATAGATCAGGTCATTGCCGCCGCCGCCAAGCACGGTGTCGTTGCCGGCATTGGCGACGATGGTCTGGTTGGCGTTGGAGGCGGTGACGTTGATGGTGTCGTTGAAGGCGGTGGATTCGATGCGCTCGATCTGGGTGAACGTGCCGCTGGAGGCGCCGCTGAAGGTGAATGTCCCGGCCTCGTTGCCGGTAAAGTTGACGGTGACGCCCGCACCGGTCCCGGCCTCGTCCAGCTGGACCGTGTCATAGTCGGTGTTGCCGGCATCCTCGCCGCCCACGATGGTGGTGGTGCCGTCATTGTCATCGACGATGAAGCGGTCGCTTCCGGCCTCGCCATAGAGCGTGTCGGTGCCGGCATCGCCGCGCAGCGTGTCGTCGCCGGTGCCGCCCCAGACCGTGTCGTTGCCGAAACCGCCGTTCAGGCTGTCATTGCCGGCATCGCCATAGACCTTGTCGTTGCCAGAGCCGCCGGTGACGATGTCATTGCCGTCACCGCCGTAGATGGTGTCGTCTCCGGTGCCACCGTCGAGGGAATCGTCGCCCGCGGCGGGCACGACGGTCGAGTAGTGCACGTCCGTCAGCCACAGCACCTGCGAACCGCCGGCACCGTTGGCATAGACCACCTCGATCATGTGCACGGGGCCGGCAATGTTGACCAGGACCGACCCGTTG
>CAUJIU010000065.1 GCA_963205075.1 Pseudomonadota bacterium
CGATGTCGGCATGCATTCGATCCAGACCTCGGGCAACACCATCCGCAATGTCACCGCCGACCATTTCGCCGGCGCCGCCGCCGACGAGATCGAGGATCCGCGCCCGGTGGCCGAGTTGCTGCGGCAATGGTCCACCGACCACCCCGAATTCCAGTTCCTGCCGCGCAAGTTCAAGATCGCCATCACCGGCGCACCCAATGACCGCGCGGTGACCAAGGCCCATGACATCGGCCTGCGCATGGTGCGCGATGCCGCGGGCGCGCCCGGCTACGAGGTGGTGGTCGGAGGCGGTTTGGGCCGCACCCCGATGATCGGCAAGGTGATCCGCGATTTCCTGCCCAAGGCTGACCTGCTGCCTTACGTCGAGGCCGTGGTCAGCGTCTGGAACCAGATCGGCCGGCGCGACAACAAGTTCAAGGCGCGCATCAAGATCACCGTGCACGAGCATGGCATCGAGGCGATCCGCGACATGGTCGAGGCAAGGTTTGCCGAGATCCGGCCCGAGTTTTCGGGCATCGACCAGCAGATCCTGACCGAGATCGAGGCGCATTTCCGGCCGCCCGTCTTCGTGACCCGGCCCGACACCGGCTATGAGGCCGCGCGCCTGGCCAACCCGGCCTTCCGCAGCTGGACCGACACCAACCTTTCCGCCCACAAGGCGGCGGGCTATGCGGTGGTCTCGGTCTCGATCAAGAAGCACGGCGCCACGCCGGGCGACGCGACCGCCGCCCAGATGCGGGTGCTGGCCGACCTGGCCGAGACCTATGGCCATGGCGAATTGCGCATCAGCCACGAGCAGAACGTGATCCTGCCCCATGTGCACAAGGCGGACCTGCCGGCGGTCTATCAGGCGCTGCGCGCCGCCGATCTGGCCACCGCCAATATCGGGCTGATCTCGGACATCATCGCCTGCCCCGGCATGGACTATTGCGCGCTGGCCACCGCCCGCTCGATCCCGATCGCGCAGGAAATTGCGCTGCGCTTCGATGAACTGAAGCTGGAACACGAGGTCGGGCCGCTCAAGATCAAGATCTCGGGCTGCATCAATGCCTGCGGGCATCACCATGTCGGGCATATCGGCATTCTGGGGCTCGATCGCGCCGGGGTCGAGAACTACCAGATCACGCTCGGCGGTGATGGCACCGAAGACGCGGTGGTGGGCGACAAGACCGGCCCCGGCTTTGCCGCCGACCAGATCACCGACGCCATCGAGCGGCTGGTGCTGGCCTATCTGGCCCTGCGCCTGACGCCCGACGAGACCTTCCTGCAAGCCTTCCGGCGGGTCGGGCTCGCGCCCTTCAAGACCGCGCTCTACGATCAGGAGACCGAAGCCGATGCCGCTTAGCCTGCCGGTCGCGACCCGGGTCGCGGCGCTCAACACCCGCTACCGGCACCACGGCGCCACGGCCGTGCTCGAACATGCGCTGAAAGACGCGCAGGTGGGCAAGGTGGCGCTGGTGTCGTCCTTCGGGGCCGAATCGGTGGTGCTGCTGCACCTGGTCTCGATGGTGGACCGCACCACGCCGGTGATCTTCATCGACACCGAGATGCTGTTCACCGAAACGCTGGTCTATCAGCAGGAGCTGGCCGAGAGGCTGCACCTGAAGGACGTGCGCATCATCCGCGCCGAGCGCGAGGCGATCTTCACCCATGACAACGAGGGCGTGCTGCACGTCCACGATACCGATGCCTGCTGCCACCTGCGCAAGACGGTGCCGCTGCAGAAGGCCCTGGGCGAGTTCGACGCCTGGATCACCGGGCGCAAGCGCTATCAGGGCGCCACCCGGTCCGAGATCGACTTTTTCGAGAACGAGGCCGATCAGCGCATCAAGGTCAATCCGCTGGCCCACTGGACCAGTGGCGACCTGCGCGACTATATCGACGAAAACCGCCTGCCCCGGCATCCCTTGGTGGCCAAGGGCTATCCCTCCATCGGCTGCGCGCCCTGCACCACCCGCGTCAGCGATGGCGAGGATCCGCGCGCCGGACGCTGGCGCGACAGCGAAAAGGCGGAGTGCGGCATCCACTTCGTCAACGGCAAACTGGTGCGCGGCGGCAGCGTGGCGGCGTGAAAGGACAAAAACGATGAGCGTGATCGTCACCGATACCGGCTTTGCCGGAGATGACTGGACCGGCCGGTTTCTGGCGCCCGCCGAATTGCCCGCCAACACGGGCGGCAGCGGGTTTGCCGTCGATCTGGCATCGGACGCCGATCCGACCGGGCTGGTCGGGCTTCTGGCCGGTATCAGCCTGATCCGGGTCGATTTTCCGGTCTTCTCCGACGGGCGCGGCTTTACCATCGCCCGCACCCTGCGGCGGCTGGGCTTCACCGGCCGCCTGCGGGCGCGCGGCCATGTCATCGCCGACCAGTACACCATGGCCCGCCGCGCCGGCTTCGACGAGGTCGAGATCAGCGACGACCTGGCGGCGCGCCAGACCGAGGACCAGTGGCTGCGCCGGGCCGACTGGCGCGCCTATGACTATCAGTCGCGGCTGCGCGCCTGATCTCGCCTTTCCCTGACATTCATCACCGACTATGACGGAGGGCGCCCGAGTGGCGCCAAATGACCCAATGACCGAGCAAAGACCCGTGACCCAGACCGCCGCCATCAAGATAACCCTGCCCGACGCCCAGACCGTGACCTCGGTGCGCCACTACACCGACCGCCTGTTCGCCTTCCGGGTGACGCGCCCGGCCAGCCTGCGCTTTCGCTCGGGCGAGTTCGTGATGATCGGGCTGATGGGCGACAACGGCAAGCCGCTGTTGCGGGCCTATTCGATCGCCTCGCCCGCCTGGGACGAGGAACTGGAATTCTACTCGATCAAGGTGCCGGACGGGCCGCTGACCTCGAAGCTCCAGCATATCCGGCCCGGCGACCAGATCATCCTGCGGCCCAAGCCGGTCGGCACGCTGGTGCATGATGCCATCCTGCCGGGCAAGCGGCTCTATTTCTTCTCTACCGGGACCGGCATCGCGCCCTTTGCCTCGCTCCTGCGCGAGCCCGAGACCTACGAGCGGTTCGACGAGGTGATCCTGACCCATACCTGCCGCGATGTGGCCGAGCTGACCTATGGCCGCGAGCTGGTCGAGAGCCTGGCCGATGATCCGCTGATCGGTGAGATGGTGGGCGGCAAGCTGCGCTACTACCCGACCACCACCCGCGAAGACAGCCCGCGCATGGGCCGCATCACCACGCTGATCGAGAATGGCCAGCTGTTCGAGGATCTGGGCGTGCCGCCGCTGAACCCCGAGACCGACCGCGCCATGGTCTGCGGCTCGCTGGCCTTCAACATCGACATCAAGGCGCTGCTGGAAATGGCCGGGCTCGAGGAAGGCGCCAATTCCGACCCCAGGCAGTTCGTGGTCGAAAAGGCCTTTGTCGGCGACGGCGTCTGAATCAGGCAGATCGAAACGAAAAGGGCCGCGTCGGTGTGACGCGGCCCGGTGTCTTTGGTGGCGGGTGGCCTCAGAGGCCCATCGCGCTGCGCACTTGCTCGAGCGCCATGTTGACCAGCGCCGGGTTCTGGGCGGCGGCGCGGATGGCGGCCGAGAAGGCGCTCTTCTGCACGTCCGACAGGTCCGAACCATCGATCAGCGCGACGATCTTGTCGGCGTCGAAGTTTTCGGCGGTCAGCAGGTCGGCCGGTGCCATCGCAACTTCTTCGGTCGCGGCGGCTTCGGTGGTGGCGGCCTCGGTGGTTGCAGCCTCGGTGGCGGCGGCTTCAGTCGCCGCAGCGGCTTCGGCAGCGGCGGCCTCGGCAGCGGCGGCTTCGGCGGCAGCAGCTTCGGCGGCAGCAGCCTCGGCGGCGGCGGCTTCGGCGGCGGCGGCTTCAGCGGCGGCAGCGGCTTCGGCAACCGGGTCGCGACCGGTCAGCACATCCATCGGGTTGCGCTCGTTGGCGACGTATTCGTAGCCAAAGAAACCCAAGATGGCGACGATGGCGAGGATGATGATTGCTCTCATAGTCCTGTCCTTCCAAATCCTTGTCACGGGCCCTCACAGGAGCCTCCGGCGTCATATGTCAGAAGCCGGCCCGCTTGGAAAGCCGCAACGCAGCGCAAACGGGCCTGAATCGGCGCGAAATGCCTGTTATTGCGGGTTGAACACGGCGCTTGGCACGATTACGTTGCGCACTCAAACACAACTGCTGAAAGGACCTCAGCCATAGGACGCAGACCCCACAACGCACCTCCGGTGCGTGAATCCGGCCCCCGCGTAAACGAACGCATCCGGTGCCCGGAAATCCGCCTTATCGGCGCCGACGGAGAAAACGTCGGAGTCGTGACGCCCGAGAGGGCGCTTGTTCTTGCCGAGGAAGCCGGGCTCGATCTGGTCGAGATTTCTCCCAACGCCACGCCCCCCGTCTGCAAGATCATGGATTTCGGCAAGTACAAATACGAGACCCAGAAGAAAGAGGCCGAGGCGCGCAAGAACCAGAAAGTCATCGAAATCAAAGAGGTAAAGTTCCGTCCCAACACGGATACCCATGATTACGACGTCAAGATGCGCAGCGTGACCAAGTTTCTCGAAAATGGCGACAAGGTGAAGGTCACCTTGCGCTTTCGCGGGCGCGAGATGGCCCATCAGGACCTTGGCCGCCAGCTGCTGGAACGCGTGGCCGAAGATACGGTCGACCTGGGCAAGATCGACCAGATGCCCCGGCTGGAAGGCCGGCAGATGGTCATGATGATCAGCCCGCTCAAGTAACGCCGCCCAGCGTGCAACGCTTTTCGGGGGCCACGGGAAACCGTGGCCCTTTGCCTTGGAACCCAGCCGCAGCCGCGCCGGCTGCGACACCGCGCCGCGCGGGGCTCAGGCCCGGCGCAGGGTGGCGGTAATCTCGGCCAGGATGCTCAGGGCGATCTCGCCCGGCGTCCGCGCCCCGATCCGCAGGCCGATGGGGCCGTGGATTCGGGCGATGTCATCGGCGCTGAACCCCGCCGCCGCCAGCCGCTCGACCCGCTTGGCATGGGTGCGCGTCGACCCCAGGCATCCCAGATAGAAGATGTCGGACCGCAGCGCCGCATGGATCGCCGGATCGTCGATCTTGGGGTCATGGGTCAGCGTCACCACCGCCACGCGGGCATCAAGCCCGAGGCTGGCCAGCGCCTCGTCCGGCCAGTCGTCCAGCAGGCGCTCGCCCGGAAACCGCGCCGGGGCGGCAAAGGCCGGGCGCGGGTCGATCAGGATCGGGTCAAGGCCGCAGAGCCGCGCCATCGGCACCAGCGCCTGCGCGATATGCACCGCGCCGACGATCATCAGCCGCAGCGGCGGATTGTGCACGGCAACGAAGTGCCGCCCATCGGGTTCGACCCCGGCGCTGTCGGTGCGGAACCGTTCGGCATGAGCCGATGCCGGTTCCAGCCGCCGCCCCGGCCCCTCCAGGTCCGAGACCAGCGCCACCGGCTGGCGCGTGGCGCGCGCCCGCACCAGATCGGCCAGCAAGCCGGCAGCGAGGCTGCCGCCCACCGGATCGACCAGCACCCGGATCCGGCCGCCGCAGGCCAGGCCCGCGGCAAAGGCATCGCCGTCGCTGACGCCGTATTCCAGCAGCCGGGCGCGGCCGTCCGCCATGGCCTCCTGCGCCTCGCCCACCACCGCGCCCTCGACGCAGCCGCCCGAGACCGAGCCCTCCATCGCCCCGTCCCCGGCCACCACCAGCTGGCTGCCGACCGGGCGCGGCGCCGAGCCCCAGGTCTCGACCACCGTGGCAAGCGCCACGGCGCGGCCGGCCCGGTGCCAGTCCAGTGCGCGGGCGGGAATGTCTTGGGCGTCGGTCATGGCGGACTCCGGTATGGTGGCTGGCGGAGCATAGCGCCAGGTGCGGGGCCGTGAAATGCGACACCGGCGCCGGCGGTTAGCCCGCCCGCGCCGGCGCGGTTGCCGCTCAGTTGGCGGCGATCTGGTTGAGAAGCGGCGTGATCCGCCGGATCGTTGCCCGGCGGTTGGCGGGTTCGGCGGCCTGGGTGTCGATCTTGAGGAACCGCTCGCCATAGCCCTGCACCACCAGGTTTTCGGGCTCGATGGCGAAGAACTCAGTCAGCGCCAGCGCCACCGATTCGGCCCGCCGGTCCGACAGCGCGAGGTTGAGCGCGTCCGAGCCGGTCGCATCGGTATGGCCCTCGATCAGGAACACCTCGCGCGGGTTCTCGGCCAGGAACTCCTCGATCAGGATGCCAAGCCGCACCAGGCTGCGCGCCTGTTCGGGCGGGATGGCGGCAGAGCCGGACGCGAAGGTGATGGTATCGAGGTCGATCCCCGGCACCAGTTCGCGCACCTCCGCGATCTCGCGGATCTGCCGCAACGAGAAGGTGCGGCCCGGATCATAGGCCAGTTCGCGCCGCATGGCGGCCCGCAGCGCGGCCCGGTCGGCCTCGGCCACCGAGATCGACTGCGGCCGGGGGCGGTTGGGGCTGAGCGTCGAGACGGTCACCGGCGCCACCTGCACCAGATCGTCGAACAGCTGGATCTGGGTGCCGTCGGGCAGGACGCGGGCGCGGCGCAGCACCCGGCCATGGGCATCGCGGATCGTCACCACCTGCGAGCCGTCGGGGCGCGACAGGATGGTGCGGGTCGAGCCGTCCGAGAAGGTCTCGGTGCGCACCGTGGTGCCGGGCTGGCGCAAGAGCGCATCGTCATCCTTGTAGATGGTGTAGCCGTCATCGCTCTTGACCACCACGCGGTCGCCCGAGTTGGACACCACCTCGTCGCCATTGTTGAGGATCGAGCCGACGATGATCGCGCCCATCCCGAACAGGAGGATCTTTTCCAGATCGCTCAGGCCCGAACGGCTGGCACCCCGGCCATCGGCGGCGGTGGCGAATTCCTCGCTGCTGGAGCGCGCGGCGTTCTCGGTCACCACCACTTCCTCGACGGCCTCGGGCGCGGCGGCGCCGGTCAGTTCGGCGGTCGGATCGCTGAGATCGCTGAGCGCCTCGACAAGCTCGGGTGCCACCTCCTCGGTGGTGGTGTCATCGACAATGACTTCCGGCTCGACTGTTTCAGGGGCCGATTCGGTCGTCGCCTCGGCCTCGGGCGCGGCTTCGGTCTCAGATGTCGATTCGGTTGCGGGTTCGGCTTCGGTTGCGACCGCAGCCGCGGCCGCGGCCTCGATCTCGTCGATCCGGGTGCGGGCATGGGCAAGCGCGTCGGCGGCGATCTGGGCCGCGAAGGCCGCATCGTCGAGCGCGGTGATTGCCGCGGCGGCAGCGGCTTCCGATTCAGCCTGGCTGGACGCACCGTTGGCGGCTGTCGCTGCAGCGGCGGCATCGGCGGCGAATGCCGAGGCCTGGGCCGACGCGTCGGCGGCGGTATCGGCCATGTCGCCGATCTCGGGATAGACCGCGGCCAGTTCGGCCAGCCGATCGGCGACGTCGGCGGCGGCCAGGGCATGACCTTCGGCCTGCGATGCCGCGTCGGCGGCAATGGCCTGGGAAGCGGCCAGGGCATCCGCCGACACGCTGTCTTCGGCAGGTTCAGACTCGGCGGCGGCAGCGGCTTCGGCGGCAGCGGCTTCGGCAGCGGCGGCTTCGGCAGCGGCAGCCTCGGCGGCAGCGGCTTCGGCAGCGGCGTTATCGGCAGCCTCCGCAGCGGCGGCATCGGCAGCGGCCTGGGCGGCGGCCTCGGCGGCGGCGGCATCAGCGGCAGCAGCCTCTGCGGCAGCGGCGTCCGCTGCGGCGGCCTCGGCGGCGGCGGCATCAGCGGCAGCAGCCTCTGCGGCAGCGGCGTCCGCTGCGGCGGCT
>CAUJIU010000066.1 GCA_963205075.1 Pseudomonadota bacterium
GCGGCGCTGGCGCAGGATTGCCGCAGCCATATCGACCGGCAGGGCGGCATCCCGACCCGCAACCCCGAGGAATTGCTGGAAGTCTTCACCCTGCTGACCTGGGCCGCGCAGGCGCTGAGCGAGGCCGGGCACCAGCCGCCGCAGGCGCATATGGAGGCCATCACCCGCATCGCGCCGACGCTGCGGGCGCTGCGCCATGCCGATGGCGGGCTGGCGCGGTTTCATGGCGGCGGGCGCGGGCTGGACGGGCGGCTCGATACCGCGCTGGCCTCCTCCGGGGTGCGCGAGCCGCCGGGGCCGGGGCTGCATATGGGCTTTGGCCGCATGTCGGCGGGCCGCACCACCGTCATCATCGACGCCGCCTCGCCGCCCATCGGCGCGGATTCGTCGGAGGCCCATGCCTCGACGCTGGCTTTCGAGCTGACATCGGGGCGCCGGCCGCTGATCGTCAACTGCGGCTCCGGCCAGAGCTTTGGCGACGAATGGCGGCGGGCGGGCCGCGCCACGGCCAGCCATTCGACCCTTGGCATCGAGGGCTTTTCCTCGTCGCGCTTCGGGACCAGCGGGCGGCTGGGCGGGCGGGGGCACGAATTGCTGGAAGACACCCCGGCACGGGTGATCGCCGAGCAGAGCACCATCGCCGACGGCTACCGGTTCGAGCTGGCCCATAACGGCTACCAGCCGACCCATGGCCTGACCCATGCCCGCACGCTCGACCTGTCGGGCGACGGGCGCGCCATCGTCGGCGAAGACCTGCTGACCACCATGAGCAGCGCCGACAAGCTGCGCTTTGACCGCGCCAATGACGATGCCGCGCTGCAGGGCATCGCCTTTTCGGTCCGCTTCCACCTGCACCCCGAGGTTGATGCGGCGATGGATCTGGGCGGCGCGGCGGTCAGCCTGGCGCTCAAGAGCGGCGAGATCTGGATTTTCCGGCAGGACGGGGCGGCCGAAATGACGCTCGAGCAATCGGTCTACCTCGAAAACGGCCGGCTGCGGCCCCGTGCCACGCAACAGGTGGTTTTATCCGCCCGCGCAATGTCCTATGCGACCCGCGTCCGCTGGTCGCTGGCCAAGGCGCAAGACACGCCCAATGCGATGCGCGATCTGGTTCAGGAAGACCCTGCGGGCAGGACCGATGACTGATTTCCGAGGAACCCCATGACCGAAAGACTGCCCATCCGCCGCGCGCTGCTCTCTGTCTCCGACAAGACCGGCCTTCTGGAGCTGGCGCGTGCGCTGCACGAGCGGGGGGTCGAGCTTCTGTCCACCGGCGGCTCGGCCGGCGAGTTGCGCGCAGCCGGCCTGCCGGTGCGCGACGTGGCCGACGTGACCGGCTTTCCCGAGATGATGGACGGGCGGGTCAAGACCCTGCACCCGGCGGTGCATGGCGGGCTGCTGGCGCTGCGCGACAATGCCGAGCATCTGGCGGCGATGGAGACCCACTCCATCGCGCCCATAGACCTGCTGGTGGTCAATCTCTACCCCTTCGAGGCGACCGTGGCCAAGGGCGCGGATTACGCGACCTGCATCGAGAACATCGATATCGGCGGCCCGGCGATGATCCGCGCCGCCGCCAAGAATCACGCCTTTGTCACGGTGATCGTCGATGTGGGCGATTATGGCCGGCTGCTGTCGGACATGGACCAGCATGGCGGCGCCACCTGCTCGAAGTTCCGCAAGAAGATGGCCCAGACCGCCTATGCCCGCACCGCCGCTTATGACGCCGCAGTCAGCACCTGGATGGCGGGCGCCATCGGCGTGGCCGCACCCCGTCGGCGGGCCTTTGCCGGAACGCTGGCGCAAACGCTGCGCTACGGCGAGAACCCGCATCAGACGGCGGCCTTCTATACGGACGGCTCCGGCCGGCCCGGCGTGGCCACGGCGGTGCAGCATCAGGGCAAGGAGCTGTCCTACAACAACATCAACGATACCGACGCCGCCTTCGAGCTGGTGGCCGAGTTCGACCCTGCCGAGGGTCCGGCCTGCGCCATCATCAAGCACGCCAATCCCTGCGGCGTGGCCCGCGGCAAGACGCTGGCCGCGGCCTATCAGGCGGCTTTCGATTGTGACCGCACCAGCGCTTTCGGCGGCATCGTGGCGCTCAACATGCCGCTCGATGCCCAGACCGCGCGCGCCATCACCGGCATCTTCACCGAAGTGGTGATCGCGCCCGGCGCCAGCGACGAGGCGCGCGAGATCTTTGCCGCCAAGCCCAACCTGCGGCTTCTGACCACCGACGGCCTGCCGGACCCGCGCGCCGCCGGGCTGGCCTACCGGCAGGTTGCGGGGGGAATGCTGGTGCAGGACAGGGACAATGGCCATGTCGGGCCCGAAGCGTTGCGGGTGGTCACCAAACTGCAGCCGACCGCCGCCCAGATGGCAGACCTGATGTTCGCGTGGAAGGTGGCCAAGCACGTCAAGTCCAACGCCATCGTCTATGTCCGCGACGGTGCGACGGTCGGCGTGGGCGCGGGCCAGATGAGCCGGCTCGACTCGGCGCTGATCGCGGCCAGGAAGGCCGAGCGCATGGCCGAGGCGCTGGGCCTGCCCGCGCCGCTGACCCGGGGCTCGGCTGTGGCTTCGGATGCGTTCTTTCCCTTCGCCGACGGGCTGATGGAGGCCGCGGCCGCCGGGGCGACCTGCGTGATCCAGCCCGGAGGCTCGATGCGCGATGACGAGGTCATCGCGGCAGCGGATGCCGCCGGTATCGCCATGGTGTTCACCGGCATGCGGCATTTCCGACACTGACAAGGGGCTTGGGGCCATGCGACTGACATTCTGGGCCGGGTTCTGGGTCTTTCTCGCCGATCAGGCCAGCAAGTGGCTGGTGGTGCATTGGCTGGACCTGCTCAACCGGCTCCAGATCGAGGTATTGCCGCCCTATCTGAGCTTCCGCATGGCGTGGAATCGCGGCGTCAACTTCGGCATCCTCGCCGAACACGACATGCGCTGGCCGCTGATCGGGGTGGCGGTCGTGGTCTCGGGCTTCGTGCTGTGGTGGCTGCGGCGGGATGGCGGCTCGCGGCTGACCTTCATCGCCGGCGGGCTGTTGCTGGGCGGGGCGCTGGGCAATGTCGTCGACCGCATTCTCTATGGCGCGGTGGCGGATTTCCTCAACATGTCCTGCTGCGGCTTGTCCAACCCCTATGCCTTCAACCTCGCCGATGTGGCGATCTTTGCCGGGGCGGTCGGGCTGGTGCTGTTTCCGGGCGGGCAGAGCGGCGGCCAAGGCGCCGGCAAGTCCCGGCGCGGGGCCAAGAAAGGGCCGTGACGCGCGGCACGGGCTGGGGTAAACGTGTCCTACGACAGCGGAAAGGGAACCGATGCGCGGGTTGATTTTTGCAGGTTTGGCGGCACTTTCGCTGGCAGCATGTGCCGGCGACCGGAGCCTGCACGACATGCGCAGCACCTCTGGCGGCCCCGATGAATTCTCGGTGCTGCCGTCGCGTCCGCTCGAAGTTCCCACCGGCGCCGCGACGCTGCCCGAGCCGACGCCGGGCGGCAGCAATCTCAGCGATCCGAACCCGGCTGCCGATGCCATCGCCGCCCTTGGCGGCCGTCCGGGTGCTGCCAATGCCGGCGGCATACCTGCCGCTGACGCGACGCTGGTCAGCTATGTCGGGCGCTACGGCACCAATCCGGCCATCCGGCAGGAACTGGCGGCGGAGGACGCGGCCTTTCGGCGGCGGCGGTCCGGCGGCGGCTTTCTGGGCCTGTTCCGCGGCGGCGAGCGCTATTTCCAGGCCTATGCCGCCATGGCGCTCGATGCCTATGCAGAACTGATCCGCTTCCGCAATCTGGGCGTTCAGGTCCCCTCGGCGCCGCCTGCGCCATAGGCCGCGAACACAACCGCGTCAGCAGTCATGGCCGGGCTTGTCCGCCCGGCAATCCCGGCTAGGCTTGCAGAGCGTCAGGAGTTTGCCGCCATGATCCGACCCGTTCTTGCCCGTGCCCTCCTGCTGGCCGCGCTTGCCCTTCCCGGCGTCGCGCGCGCCACCGAAGTGACCACCGGGCAGCTGGACAACGGCATGCAGGTGGTGGTGATTGAGGATCACCGCGCACCGGTGGTGGTGCACATGGTCTGGTATCGCTCCGGCTCTGCCGATGAGCCCGCCGGAGAATCGGGCGTGGCGCATTTTCTGGAACATCTGCTGTTCAAGGCCACCGATACCATGGCGGCGGGCGAGCTTTCCGCCACCGTCGCCGCCAATGGCGGCAGCGACAACGCGTTTACCAACCACGACTATACCGCCTATTACCAGCGCGTCGCCGCCGACCGGCTGGAACTGATGATGCGGATGGAAAGCGACAGGATGAACAACCTGCGCCTGACCCAGTCCGACATCGACACCGAGCGGCAGGTGATTCTCGAAGAGCGCAACCAGCGCACCGAGAACAGCGCCGGCGCGCTGGCGCGCGAACAGATGATGGCGGCGCAATATCTCAACCATCGCTACGGCGTGCCGGTCATCGGCTGGCGGCACGAAATGGAAAGCCTGACGCTTGGCGATGCGCTGGATTTCTATGACCTCTACTACTCGCCCAACAACGCCATCCTCGTGGTTGCCGGAGATGTCGAGCCGCAGGCGGTCATGGACCTGGCGCGGCGCTATTACGGGGTGATCCCGGCCGAGGACAACCTGCCCCCGCGCGAGCGCGGGCAGGAGCCGCCGCAATTGGCCGAGCGGCGGCTGATCTTTGTCGATGCGCGGGTGTCCAACCCCTATCTGGTGCGCTCCTACCTGGCGCCCGAGCGCGACCACGGCGCCCAGCAGGAGGCCGCGGCGCTGGTCTATCTGGCGGAACTGCTGGGCGGATCACCCTTCACCTCTGCCCTGGGGGTGGCGCTGCAAATCGACAGCCAGACGGCGGTTCGCACCTCGGCCGCCAATGACGGCGCCTCGCTCGATGACACGACCTTTGAACTGGTGGTTGTGCCCTCCGAAGGCGTCAGCCTGGACGAGGGCGAGGCGGCGCTGGACGCGGTTCTGGCGGATTTCCTGGCCACCGGCCCCGATGCCGCGCAGATGGAGCGGATCCGCACCCAGCTGCGCGCGGGCGAGATCTACGCGCTCGACAATGTCCAGAACCTTGCCGAGCGCTACGGCGCGGCGCTCACCCAAGGGCTGGAGGTCGAGGACGTGCAGGCCTGGCCTGATATCCTGCAATCGGTCACTGCCGATCAGGTCCGCGCTGCGGCGGCCAGGGTGCTGGATCGCAGGCAATCCGTGACGCTCTGGGTCGCGGCCAGCCAGGAGGAGGCGCGCTGATGCTGAGGTTCATGTCACTCGCCGCTGCCGCCCTGCTGGCCAGCCTCGTCGCCGTTGCCGCGCGCGCCGATATCGACATCCGGCAAGTCACTTCGCCGGGCGGCATCTCGGCCTGGCTGGTGCAGGAGCCGGAGTTCCCCTTTCTGGCGCTGGAGATACGGGTGCGCGGCGGCACGGCGCTTGACCTGCCGGGCAAGCGCGGCGCCATCAACCTGATGACCGGGCTGCTGGAGGAAGGCTCGGGCGAGATGACCGCCCAGCAGTTCCAGACCGAGCTGGAGACGCTGGCCGCGACCTTCGAGTTCCGCGCCTATGATGACAGCATCGCCATCTCGGCGCGGTTCCTGACCGAGAACCGCGATCAGGCGCTGGCCCTGCTGCGGCAGGCGCTGGTGGAGCCGCGCTTTGACCCCGATGCCATCGAGCGGGTGCGGGCGCAGGTCGTGACCGGGATCCGCGCCAATGAAAAGAACCCCAGCCGGCTGGCCAGTTCGGCCTTTGACGCTTTGGCCTTTGCCGGCCATCCCTATGCCACCGACCAGAGCGGCACGCTCGACAGTGTCGCGGGCCTCACGCGCGACGACCTGATCGCCGCCCGGCACGCGGCGCTGACGCGCGACCGGATCTTTGTCAGCGCGGTCGGCGACATCACCGAGGCCGAGCTTGGCCCGCTGCTCGACGATCTTCTGGGCGGCTTGCCGCCAGAGGGTCCGCCACTGCCGGACCGGGTGGAGTATGCGCTGCCCGGCGGGGTCACCATCGTGCCGTTTGAGACCCCGCAATCGGTCGCCATCTTCGGCCAGCGCGGGCTCAAGCGCGATGACCCGGACTTCTTCGCCGCCTATGTCCTCAACACCATCCTCGGCGGGTCGTCGTTCGAAAGCCGCCTGATGCGCGAAGTGCGCGAAAAGCGCGGCCTGACCTATGGCGTCTACACCTACCTGGTGCCGCGCGATCATACCGAGCTGATGATGGGGTCGGTCGCCTCGGCCAATGACCGCATCGCCGATGCCATCGCCGTCATCCGCGACCAGTGGGCGCTGCTGGCGCGCGAGGGGGTCACGCAGGAAGAACTCGACGCCGCCAAGACCTACCTGACCGGCGAGTATCCCTTGCGCTTCGATGGCAACGGCCCGATTGCCGACATCATGGTCGGCATGCAGGTGGTGGGTCTGCCGCCGGATTACGTGGTCAACCGCAACGACTATATCTCAGCGGTCACGCTTGCCGATATCAACCGGGTGGCGGCCCAACTGCTGGACCCGGAGGGGCTGCATTTCGTGGTCGTGGGCCAACCGGCCGGGCTGACCGAGAGCCAATAACCGCTCGCAGAATCGGCCAGGGACATGCTAAGTCTGGTAGCATGGCTTCCCCGGACCCCAAGATAGACGCGGCAACCGCCCGACCGGTCATTCGTCAGCTTGACGAGGCGGCGATCAACCGCATTGCCGCGGGCGAGGTGGTCGAGCGTCCGGCATCGGCGGTCAAGGAGCTGGTCGAGAACGCGCTAGACGCCGGCGCCCGCCGGATCGAGGTCACGATCGCCGATGGCGGGCGGACGTTGATCCGGGTGGCGGATGACGGCTGCGGCATGACGGCCGCGGAACTGCCGCTGGCGCTGTCGCGCCATGCCACCTCCAAGATCGATGGTTCCGACCTGCTGGCCATTCACAGCTTCGGATTCCGGGGCGAGGCTTTGCCCTCGCTCGGGGCGGTGGGCCGCCTCAGCCTCACCAGCCGGGTCACGGGCCACGATGCCGCCAGCGTCAGTGTCACGGGAGGGGCCATCGGCGCGGTCCGCCCCGCCGCGCTTTCAGGGGGCACGGTGGTCGAGCTGCGCGACCTGTTCTATGCCACCCCGGCGCGGCTCAAGTTCATGCGCACCGACCGGGCCGAGGCGCAGGCGGTTGCCGATGTGGTCAAGCGGCTGGCCATGGCCGAGCCCTTTGTCACCGTCATCCTGCGCGACGCCTCGGGCGGCGACCTGCGCGAGATCTTTCGGGTGGAGGCCGAGCATGGCGACCTGTTCGACGCGCTGCATGGCCGGTTGGCGGCGGTTCTGGGGCGCGACTTCGCGCTCAACGCCGTGCCGGTCGATGCCGAGCGCGAGGGCTATCACCTGGGCGGTTTCGCGGCGCTGCCGACCTATTCGCGCGGCGCCGCTGTCGCCCAGCATCTGTTCGTCAACGGCCGCCCGGTGCGCGACAAGCTGCTGATCGGGGCCCTGCGCGCCGCCTATATGGACGTGCTGTCGCGCGACCGGCACCCCGCCGCCGCGCTGTTTGTCGACTGCCCGCCAGAATTGGTGGATGTCAACGTGCACCCGGCCAAGTCCGAGGTGCGCTTCCGCGATCCGGCGGCGGTGCGGGCGCTGGTGGTGACCGGCCTTCGCCACGCGCTTGCCGGCGCCGGTCATCGCGCCTCGACCACGGTGGGCGATGCGACGCTGGCCGCCATGCGGACGGAACCTGCGGGACCGGCCCGCATCTACCAGATGGACCGGCCATCGCCGCGCCCGTTCTATCCGGGGCAATCCGCATCACCGGGCTTTGCCGAGGCGCCTTCGGCCCGGTTCGAATCCGCGCCGGAAGGGCAGGAGCATCTGCCGCTGGGGGCGGCGCGGGCGCAATTGCATGAGAACTACATCGTCGCCCAGACCGAAACCGGCATGGTCATCGTCGATCAGCACGCGGCGCATGAACGGCTGGTCTACGAGCGGCTCAAGCGCC
>CAUJIU010000067.1 GCA_963205075.1 Pseudomonadota bacterium
CAATAGTAGGGATTGTCCGGCGGCGCGCCGGTCCAGTCGATGAAGTTGCGGTTGAGTTCGACATTTTCCTCGTTGACCCGCCGCCCCCAGGCCGTGCCCCAGGGATTGATGAGATGGATCGCCAGAACGGCGGTATCTGAGGGCAGCACCAGCGGCGCCTGCCGCTCCAGCCAGGCGGTCTGCACCGCCGAGCCAAAGGCGCCCTCGACCCCGTGGGTCCCGGAAATGAGAATCAGCAGCTTGCCGGCCCCGGCGGCACCGATCAGGGCCACTTCGGTGCGCAGGGCCTCGCCATTGGGGCCGGTGCGGGGATGGGCAAAGGCTGTCAGGCTGGCGCCGGCACGGCGGGCGGCGGCCAGAAAACGCTGGCACATGGCGTCATAGCCCACCACGAAGGGCACCGGGGCATTGCCGGCGGGTCTGGTATTCTGGGTCATCGGCTGCTCATTCCGCCAGCGAGGGCCGGCAAGGTGCCGGTGTGGGGCCGGCCGGGCGCCGGGTGGCGGGCGTCTTGCAACGGCATCATCCCGCCATCCCGGCCATCGCGGCCAGGAACCTGTCATTGTCGGCCGGGGTGCCGATGGTGACCCGCAGGAAGCGGGTATAGCCCGCCTCGCGCCAGGGCTTGATGATGACCCCGGCGCGGATCAGCCTGGCGGCGGCCTCGGTGCTGTCGGACCCGCAGTCGAAGAACACGAAGTTGGTCTGCGACGGCGCCGGATCAAACCCCAGGGCCCGCAGCCCGGCTTCGACCCGCAGCCTCTCGGCCCGGGTCCGCGCCACCGAGGCGCGCATCCAGGCCGCGTCGTCCAGCGCAGCGATGGCCGCGATCTGCGCGGCGCCGTTGACATTGAACGCGGTCTTGGCGGACCAGACCACGCGGGCGATCTCGGCATCCGAACAGACCGCATAGCCGACGCGCAGCCCCGCCAGGCCGTAAGCCTTGGAAAAGGTGCGCAGAACGACGAAGTGGATGCCGGAGTTTCGCAACTCCTGCAACCCGTCGGGCGACCCGGGATCGGCATATTCGAAATAGGCCTCGTCGAGCACCAGCAACGTCTGCGGGCCGGTGGCCGCGATCAGGCGGTGCAGGTTGGTGTGATCGAGCGCCGGCCCGACCGGGTTCCAGGGGGAGGACAGGAACACCAGTCGGGGGCCCGTTTTCAATGCCGTCTCAAGCGCCGCCATGTCGAAACCGGCATCGGGCGTCATCGGCAGCTTGGTGACGCGGGCCCCGGCGGCCAGCGGCTCGATCTCGTGCAGGCCAAAGCTGGGAACCACGGTCAGAACCGCGTCCCCGGGGCGCAGAATGGCCCGGCAGATGGCGGCGATCATCTCTTCCGATCCGTTGCCGGCGACAATGCGGGTGATATCGACGCCGAGATGGTCGGCGAGCCGGTCGCGCAAGGCGGTGCAGCCGGGATCGGCATAGCGCCAGGGATGAAAATTGCCGGAGGCCAGGGCCGCCAGAACGGCCGGCGAACAGCCATCGGGGTTTTCGTTGCTGGCCAGTCGGGCAAACTCCTGCAACCCGCTCAGTTCGCGCGCCCGCGCGACCGTCATGCCGGCATTGTAGGGTGGCAGGACCGCCACGTTTGGGTTCATCGGGAGGGTGTGATCCTGCATCTCGGCCTTCATCTGTTCAGAGCTACCGCGTCGGGCGAATGCCCGCCGGCCGCCGGCGTGATCCGGACCGCAAACCGGGACAAATCGCAACGAGAACCGGGTTTTGCGGATGCGTCACCGGTCTGGCAGCCGGGCGCGGCTTCCCCGCCCGGCGCCATGACCGGATCACCTCTGGCCGCGATCTCGAGATCGCAGGCGGCAATGTACCAGGCAGTTCTCACAAACATGTCCGACTCCGGTCATCATGTCCGCATTGCGAAAAACCTAATCCGGAACGGGGACGAAAACCTATGGCCTGAAACTGGTTTCTAGTTTAGAAAATCTAAATCAAGAGACGGAGCCATGCCGATGATTTCCCTCCCGCCCCTGCGCGCCCTGCAAGCATTCGAAGCCTTTGGCCGGCTGGGCAGCGTCACGGCGGCGGCCAATGCCCTGGGCGTGTCGGTGGGCGCTGTCAGCCAGCAATTGCGCAAGGCCGAGGATGCGGCGGGCATTGCCTTGCTGGAGCGTTCGGGTCGCAATGTCGTCCTGACCACGCGCGGCAGAAAATATCACGACCGCATCGCCGCGGGCTTTGACCAGTTTAGGTCGGCTCAAGGCTGGATCGAGCGGCTCAACACCGAATCCGTGCTGACGCTGTCATGTCTGCCATCGCTGGCCAGCAAGTGGCTCGGCTCGCGCCTGCTCGACTGGCAGGAACAGAATCCGAGCGCGGTGGTGCGGCTGATCGGCGAGGATGCAGAGCCCAGCCTCGACGGGGATCAGGTGGATTTCCGGCTGTCATACGGCCGCAAGGAGACGGAATTCGATCACTGGGCCAAGCTGTTCACCGATTGGGTTGTCCCGGCCTGCTCTGCGGATTTCCTGAGCCGGCATCCGGTGAAATCGCCGCAGGATATCCTCGATTGCCAATTGCTCAGCATCGAATGGTCCGGCGATCAGGGCAAGGCCTCGGACTGGGCCACCTGGGCCAGGAGCGTCGGGCTCGACCGGACGCAACCCTCGGGGCTGGTGGCGTTTTCGCTCTCCAGCGCCGCCATCGATGCGGCGATCAACGGGCGGGGTTTCGTGCTGGCGCAGCTGTCCATGGCGGGCGACGACATCCTGTCGGGCCGGCTGGTGACGCCGTTCGACCTGCGGCTGAGGCTGGCGGAATCCTACTTTCTGGCCTGGGATCCGGCCGTGCTGGAAAAGCCGCTGGGCGCGGAGCTGCGCAAATGGCTGTTCGGGCTGGGCAGGCATCAGGACCAGATGGTCGCCCGGCTGAAGCTTGCCCGGACGGGCGCGACGCTTGCTGCCGGGCGGCCCTGAGGAGCTGGCACTGGCACAGGCACTGGCACAGGCACTGGCCCGCCAGCGCCTCGGCCCCGGGGCTTTCTGACCTGGTTCACCCCGCGGCGGTGACCGCGGCTTCGGGCGACAGGATCTGCCGTATCTGGTCCGTCGTCAGCAGGCCCGACCTCTGGGTCGCTTCGCGGATGCTCAGTCCGTTATGCTCGGCGTCCTTGGCGATGCGCGCCGCGGCGTCATAGCCGATATGGGGCGCCAGCAGGGTGGCCAGCACCAGGCTGTTGTCCAGAAGCGCCGCGCAACGCTCGACATTGGCCTCGATCCCGTTGATGCAGCGCCGGGTCAGGATGGTGATGGCGTTGGTAAGAATGCGGATCGATTCCAGGATGTTGTAGGCGGCCACGGGCTCCATCGCGTTGAGCTGCAACTGGCCGGCCTGTGCCGCCATGGTCACGGTCAGATCGTTGCCCATCACCTGGAAGGCCACCTGGTTGACCACCTCGGGGATGACCGGATTGACCTTGCCGGGCATGATCGATGACCCCGCCTGCACGGCGGGAAGCGATATCTCGCCGATGCCGCCGCGCGGGCCGCTGCTGAGCAGGCGCAGGTCGTTGCAGATCTTGGACAGCTTGACCGCGACCCGCTTCAGGATCCCCGAAAAGGTGACGAAGGCCCCCAGATCCGATGACGCCTCGATCAGGTTGGCCGCCTGGACAAACTCGATCCCGGTGACCTGCCGCAGGTGCCGGACCGCAACCGCACCGTAGCCGGGGGGCGCGTTGACCCCGGTTCCGATCGCGGTGCCGCCGAGATTGACCTCCCGCAGGAGATGGCCGACCTCGCGGATCCGGTCGATGTCTTCCCCGACCGTCACCGCGAAAGAGGCGAATTCCATGCCGAGCGACATCGGCACCGCGTCCTGCAACTGGGTGCGCCCGATCTTGGCGACGCTGTCAAAGGCGCTGGCGCGGTTATCGAACGCCGCCTGGAGTTCGGACAGGGCATCGCAGAGCCCGTCGATCCTGGTGAGGATCGCGCAGCGGATCGCGGTCGGATAGACGTCATTGGTGGACTGGGACCGGTTGACATGGTCGTTGGGGTGCAGCCGTGCATAATCGCCGAAGTCGAACCCCATCCGTTGCAGGCCGATATTGGCGATGACCTCGTTGGCGTTCATGTTGGTGGAGGTCCCTGCCCCGCCCTGGATCACGTCCACCACGAAATGCTCGTGATGGCGGCCCTCGAGGATTTCGCCGCAGACCTCGACGATCACCCTGCCCCGGTCCGCGTCGAGAACCCCAAGTTCGACATTGGCGCGCGCGCAGGCGGATTTCACCCAGGCCAGCGCGTTGACCAGTGCCGGGAAGTGGCTGAGGCCGACGCCGGTGATCGGAAAGTTCTCGAGCGCCCGCGCGGTCTGGATGCCATGGACCGCGTCCCTTGCAAGGATCATCGGACCGATGGAATCGGTCTCGGTTCGGTGTGTTTGCGCGATGGACACGGTCTTTCCTCTCATGCTGCATGGCCCGACTGATCGGGGCCACCTGTGGTTTGGCCGGTTGGACGAACTGCTGGCCAGCGTCCGGCAGATCGCCGGGGCAAGCCCTGCGAACCGGCGCCTGCGCGGCCCCTGCGAATCGTGCTGACGCTGCGTCAGGCAATCCCGTCATGATCGGCGCCATTCAGTGACGCGACAAGTCGCCACAGTGGCCGGGCTTCCATGGCCGGGCCGCGCGCAACCATCGGTGTTTGCGAGGTTTTCCGGGCGGCTGTCGGCGTTTCGGAAATGCGGATGCCCTCGCAATGAAAACACTAATACTGCCCGGCGCGCCGCACCAACTAGCCTGTCACGAGGTTCACGCGCCGTGCTTCCCGTCTGCATCCGGACGGGCGGCAGCTGCGGCGCCCGATGTCACCGGGAGGGCATGACAAGCACCGTGGGTATCCGGCGCCGGGTTGGCCGGTTTCACAGGAAACCGGTGCCCGGATCCTCGAGAGGCTCCGCCGGCCGGCCACGCAAATACCAATTCTGATTGTGCCCGCAAAGTCTGCGGGCCGTCGTCGGGGCTGCTCGCGCCTTCCCGGAGCGAACAGCTTTGCAGCAACTTGCCGGGAGTTTTTGGGAGGAAACAATGCAATCACGTAAGACCATGCTGGCAATCAGCGTTCTCGCGCTGTCAGCCGGCGGCGTCACGGCGCAGGATCTGACGATCGTGTCCTGGGGCGGAGCCTATTCGGATTCGCAGCAGAAGGCCTATAACGAACCCTATATGGCCGCCAATCCGGATGTTCGGATCATCAATGACGAAAGCGCCTCCGAGGCGGTGGCAAAGCTTCGGGCGATGTCGGAGGCCGGCAACGTCACCTGGGACCTGGTCGACGTCGAGGCCGCCGATGCGGTCCGACTTTGCGACGAGGGACTGGTCGAGCCGATCGATTTCGACAACATGCTGGCCGCCGCACCGGACGGAACCCCGGCGAGCGAGGATTTCGGCGAGATGATCGTGACCGAATGCTTCATCCCCGAGATCGTGTTCTCGACGACAATCGGCTACCGGACCGACCAGCTGCCGGACGGCGTGGCGCCGCCCGCCGGCGCCTGCGACCTGTTCGATCTCGAGACCTATCCGGGCCGGCGCGCGCTCAACAAGCACCCGATCGTCAACATGGAATGGGCGCTCTTGTGCGACGGAGTGGCCTACGAAGACGTCTATGACATGCTGGAAACCCCGGAGGGCCAGGACCGGGCCTTTGCCAAGCTCGACACGATCAAGGATCACACGCTCTGGTGGTCCTCGGGCGCCGAGGCGATCCAGCTGCTGGCCGATGGCGAGGTCTTCATGGGCTCGGCCTATAACGGGCGGCTGTTCTCGGCGATGTTCGAGCAGAACCAGCCCATCGCCATTGCCTGGGACCATCAGGTGTACGAGCTTGATGGCTGGGTCGTGCCGGCGGGTCTGCCCGATGATCGCAAGGCGGCGGTGATGGACTACCTCTACTTTGCCACCGACTCGCAGCGGCTGGCCGATCAGGCGAAGTACATCCCCTACGCCCCGGCCCGGGCCTCCTCGATCGCGCTGGTCGGCAAGCATTCCGAGCTGGACGTCGAGATGGCGCCGCAGATGCCGACCAACCCGGCAAACGGCGCGCATCGCTACCTCAACAACTTCGTCTGGTGGGCCGACCATCGCGATGACCTCGATGCGAAGTTCCAGTCCTGGCTGGCCAATTGAGCGGCACAGGCGCAAGGAGTTGAAATGCGGGAAAGGGCCACAGGGCCCTTTCCCGGCCACTTTGCCCCGGTGGCCGGTCGGTATTGACGTTTTGCGCGGGGCGGCAAAGGAAGGCATGAATTTGCGGAAGGCGGAAACCAGGATGCGGATCGCAGAATCGTCGGACCCGGCCCTGACCGGGATGACGCGGGCCGCGCATATCGCGCGGGTCACCCACGGGTGCCGGCCATGAGTCCGATCCATCTTGCCCAGGGCCTGAACGCCGATCCGATCGATGCGTTGCTGCTGGACGACCGCGACGCGGTGTTGGCGGTGATCGTCGGGGTCGAGGGGCCGTCCTACCGGCCGCTCGGGGCGGTCATGACGGTTTTTGCCGACACCCAGCGCGTCGGGACCCTGTCGTCGGGCTGTATCGAGAAGGACATCGCGCTGCATGCCCTGCAGGCGCTCGAGTCCGGCCGGCCGCGCACGATCCGCTATGGCCGCGGCTCGCCCTTCATCGACATCAAGCTTCCCTGCGGCGGCGGCCTCGATATCCTGCTGCTGCCGCGCCCCGACCGCGAGGTCCTGGGGCAGCTGGCCGACCGGCGGACCGCCAGGACCCCGGTGACCCTTGCCATCGACCCGGTGAGCGGCGCACTGGCGCTGGCCGAACAGGGTGAAACCGGCCGCGCCGGCGCGCTGTTCAATATCCGCTTTCTGCAGGAGATCCGGTTCCTGGTCTTCGGCAAGGGCCCCGAGGCCGCCACCTTCGCGGCGCTGGTCCAGTCGGCGGGCTATCCCAATATCCTGCTCTCGCCCGATCCGGAGACGCTGGACCATGGCGCGCAGCTCGGCTGCGAAACCCGCCATCTGCATCGGCCGGGCTTCCCCGCCGACCTCCGGGTCGATGCGCGGACGGCCGTGGTCCTGTTCTTTCACGACCACGACTGGGAGCCGCCGATCCTGGCGGCGGCGCTGGCCCACCCGGCCTTCTACATCGGCGCGCAGGGCAGCAAGCTGGCACGTGATGTCCGGACCCGGGAACTGACCGAGATGGGCATCGACGACGCCGCCACCGCCCGCCTGCGCGGCCCGATTGGGCTGTTGCCGTCGGTTCGCGATGCGCGCACACTGGCAATATCCGTGCTGGCCGAGGTTCTTGCGGTTGCGGCCAGCGCGGCGAAAGCTGACTGAATGCCGGTGAACCAGGGTGCTGCGGTCAGAGCGATGACCGGCCGGCTGGCCGTCGGCGGTGCCTTGTTGCGGTCTGGATGTTCGACCTGATGGACATCACTATGATGAACCAGGACTTTCTGTTCTAACTGCCGGAGAAAGGATTCCCGACGATGGATCCAAGATTCACGCTGCGTCAGATACGCTATTTCCTGGCTGCCGCGCGCGCCGGCAGCGTCAATCAGGCCGCCTTTGACGTCAACATTTCGGCGCCGTCGATCTCGGCGGCCATCAGCCAGCTGGAAGAGCAGTACAACATCCAGATGTTTGTGCGGCACCATTCGCATGGCCTGCTGATGACCGAGGACGGCAAGAAGTTCTTCGCCTCCGCCAAGGTGTTCTTCGAAAACGCCGAAGCGCTGGAAAGCGAGGCGCAGGGGCTGGGCAAGACGATCTCGAGCGTGGTTCACGCCGGTTGCTTCATTACATTGGCTCCGGTCATCATCCCCTTGATGTCCCACGCTTTCTCTGCCCAGTTTCCGCTGTCGCGCCTGTCCTTCGTGGAAGGCCACCAGGCCTCGATGCTGACCCTGTTGCGGGACGGCATCATCCAGATCGCCTTTACCTACGAGCTGAGCATCGGGCGCGATCTGGCATTCGAGCCCCTGGGCGAGGTGGCGCCCTACTGCATCCTGCCGCTCGATCACCGGCTGGCGAAACTGGACCGGATCGACCTGACCGAACTGGCGGAGGATCCGATGATCTTCCTCGATCTGCCCAAGAGCCGCGAATATTACATGTCCTTGTTCGAACAGGCCAAGATCAGCCCGATGATCTCGCACCGGACAACCTCGCCCGAGGTGGTGCGGGTCATGGTGTCGCATGGGCTGGGCTATTCGATCCTGGCGATGCCGACCCGCCATTCGGTGGCGATGGACGGGACCGAGTTCACGGTCAAGCCGCTGGTCGGCGATTTCCCCAACCTTTGTGTCGGGCTGCTCGCCAGCGCCGAGACGGTCTCGACCCACACCTATGACGCGATGCGCACGGTGGCGAAAAAGGCGCTTGAAGGCGTGCTGCTGCCGGTCTGAGCGGGCCGCCGTCCGCCCTGCTCAGAGATCGAAGATCTTGCCGGGGTTCATGATATTGGCCGGATCGATGGTCCGCTTGATCCGCCGCATCAGGTCGAGCGCCGGCCCGTGTTCGGCGGCCATGTAGTCCTTCTTGCCCAGACCGACCCCGTGCTCGCCGGTGCAGGTGCCGCCCATCGACAGCGCCAGCGCCACCAGCGCGGCGTTGATCCGTTTGGCCTGCGCGGTCTCGTCGGGATCGGCGGGGTCGAACAGCAGCACCAGGTGAAAGTTGCCGTCGCCCACATGGCCGATCAGCGGCGCCAGCAGCGAGGTTTCGGCAATCACCGACTGGATCTCGCGGATGCAGTCCGGCAGGCGCGAGATCGGCACGCAGACATCGGTCGAGATGCCCTTGATACCGGGCCGCAGTGCCCTTGCGGCAAACAGCGCGCTGTGGCGGATGCGCCAGATGTGGCTGGCGGCCTCGGCGGTTGCCGGCCGCTCGATCCGCGAGGCGCCGGCATCGCGGGCCAGCTCCTCGAATATCGCCAGATCATGCGCGACGGCGCCGTCAGACCCGGTCAGCTCGACCCAGAGCGTCGGGGTCTCGGGCAGATCGGTTTTCGAGTAGCGGTTGATCGCGGTCATCTGCAACGCGTCGGCAAGTTCGATCCGGTTCAGGCACAGCCCGCTTTGCAGCGCCGCCACAACCGTCCGGGTGGCGCTGTCGAGGTCGGGAAAGCTGCATAGCAGCGATTGCTGCGCGGCCGGCAGGCCGAACAGCCGCAGCGTCAGTTCGGTCATGACGCCAAGCGTGCCCTCGGAGCCGACAAAGAGATGCGTGAGGTCATAGCCTGCCGAGGATTTGCGGGCCCGGCCGCCGGTCCTGACGATCTGCCCGTCGGGCAGCACGACCGTCAGCCCCATGACCAGTTCGCGCATCGAGCCGTAGCGCACGGTCGTGGTGCCCGAGGCGCGGGTGGCCGCCATGCCGCCCAGCGTGGCATGGGCGCCCAGATCGACCGGGAAGAACAGCCCGGTGGCGCGCAGATCCTCGTTGAGCTGCTGCCGGGTGACGCCGCACTGGACGGTGCAGTCCATGTCCTCGGCCTCGACGGCAAGGATGCGGTTCATCCCGGACAGATCGAGGCTGATCCCGCCGCGCGGCGCATGGATCTGGCCTTCGATCGACGATCCGGCCCCGAAGGGAATGACCGGAACCGAATGGGCGGTGCAGGTGGCCAGAACCAGCGCCACCTCTTGCGTCGAGCTGGCCAGGACCACGGCGTCGGGCAAGGTGGCGGGCAGCCAGCTTTCGCCTGAGCCGTGTTGCTCGCGCGCGGCCCGGCTGGTCAGCAGTCGCGCGCCGAAGGTCGGGGCCAGAGCGGCGATCACCTCGCCGGCGCGGCCGGCTGTTGGGGCGTCGGACATGGCGGCCACCTTGCAGGAAGGGGTCCGGGCGCGGAGAAGGCCCCGCGCCCGGGAGGGATCAGGCGGAGAACCACCAACGCTCGGACGCGCGGCCGCCGTCGAGATCCCAGTCATTGGCAATCTCGCCATGGGCGACCTTGTCGGAGGTGGCGTTGAGGAAGTCGGCCCAGATCGGCGCGACCATGCCGCCATCGGTGCTGATCAGGGACTGGCATTCCCAATACAGCTCCTTGCGCTTGGCATCGTCCTTCTCGCCGCGCGCCGCGACCAGCGCCAGGTTGAAGGCCTCGTTGTCCCAGCTGGTCTCGTTCCAGGTCCCGATGCTTTCGCGCGAATAGGCCAGCGACAGCATCAGATCCTCGGTCGCACGACCCGACCATCTGGTCGCGAACATCGGCTTCTTGCCCCAGATGTTCGACCAGTAGCCATCTTCCGGCTCGCGCTTGACCTCGATGTTGATGCCCGCCGCCGCAGCCTGGGCTGCGTAGAGCTGGGCCATGTCGGTGGCGCCGGTGAAGGGCGTGTCGGCGACGTGCAGCGGCACGGTTGCGCCTTCCATCCCGGCCTTGCGCAACAATGCCCGCGCCTTTTCGGGGTCGTAGACATGCTGCTCGAGATTCGGGTTGAAGTTGACATAGGCCGTCGAGATCGGCTGGTCATTGGCCAGCGACCCATAGCCGTTCAGGATCTTGTCGAGGATTTCCTGCCGGTTGATGGCCAGCTTCATCGCCATCCGGACATCGGGGTCGGTGAAGGGCGCGGCGGTGCAGTTCATGCTGAACGCATAATGCACCTTGCCCTGGGTCTGCAGCAGCGAGACGCCGGGCATCGCCTTCAGAAGATCGGCCGTCGAGGAGTCGACGCCGTTCATCGCATCGATTTCGCCGGTCTGAAGCGCGGTGGTGCGGGCGTTCACATCGGCGATGGCCCGCAATTCGACCCGGTCGAAATGGGCGCGGCCCTCTTTCCAGTAGTTCGGGTTGCGGGTCACCGAGCTGCCGACGCCGGGCTCGTAACGCTCGAGGATATAACCGCCGGTGCCGTTGCCGGCATCGAAATTGGTGTCGTCGGCGGCCACGATCAGCACGTTGAACAGCGATGTCAGCGCCGGGAAGCTGGCATTGGGACCGGCCAGGGTCACCGTCACTTCCAGCGGCCCGGTCGCCTTGACGTCGATCACCTGCTCCATCAGCGACTTGACCATCGAGACCGAGGCCTCGCCGCGATGCAGGTTGAGCGAGAAGACCACGTCGTCGGCGGTCAGGGTCTTGCCGTTGTGGAACTCCACGCCATCGCGCAGCTTGAAGGTCCAGACGGTTGAATCGTCGTTGCTGCCCCATTCGGTCGCCAGTTCCGGCACCAGGACGCCGCCCGGCCCCAGCTCGACCAGGCAGTTGCGCAGCTGAAACTGCAAGACGGTCATGAACCGGGACTCGTTGACCTGGGGGTCAAGGGTCTCGGCGGTGTTGAAGTCGGCAATGCCGATCCGCAGCGTGCCCCCCCTGACCGGCGCTGCCTGCGCAAGCAGCGGGCGCGTCGAAAGACCGAGTGCCGCGGCGGTGCCAAGTGCGCCGGTGCCCAGCAAAAGCGATCGTCTGTTCAATTCAAAAGCCATCATGACCTCCCCTTTTCATGAAGGCCAAGCACGCGTTTGCGCGACAGCTTCCGACCTTCATGGGTTGCTCCAGGTATTGGTAGGTCCGGTATCCTAGGTATGGTTCTTCGATCCCGGCAATTCGGATTTTCCGGCGTGACCCATCAGGAAAAGTAAATCGGGCAAGCCCGGTGATCGGGCCGGAAATGCCGGGGCAAGACCCCGGTCGGCCACCGCCGGGGGCGGGGCGGAAACGGGTGA
>CAUJIU010000068.1 GCA_963205075.1 Pseudomonadota bacterium
AGAAATGCGCTGAATAGCAACCACGGCGCTATCAACCATCGGCCGGCGGAAGATATTTGCCGGCCGCCACCCGGTGGAGGACAAGATGAAGAAACTAGCCGCAATCGTGCTTGCCACGACGCTCGCCACCAATGCCTTGGCCGGCGGCCTGGCGCCGGTGATCATCGAAGAGCCGATCATGGTCGAGGAAGACCGGGCCAGTTTTCCGTTCTGGCTGATCCCGCTGATCATCGTCGGCATTCTGGTGTTGATCCCGCATGACGACGGTTGCGACCTGAACGGCAATTCCCAGAACTCCAACTGCAACCCGACCTGATCTCGGGGCGACGGCTAGTTGGTGTTGACGCGCAAATCGTCGATGACGATCTGCCAGCCATGTTCGGGGGTAATCCTCAGCCGGGTTATCCCGACAAGGGCCGGCGCGTAGGTCACCGGCCCGAGAACGGACAGCGTGACGCTGTCGCTGGCGACCAGACGGTCGCCCGACCAGGCTTCGATCAGGGCGCGTTGGCCTTCCGCATCGCGCCAGGCTACCGACATCTCGATGCTGATCAGGTCAAACCCGGAGTCGAGGTCGATCTCGCCCGGCCGGGTATTGGTGGTGTAGGCGGTGTAGTGCCCCGAGGACGCGCCGTTGACATAGCCTTGACTGCCCGGGGTGGTGTTGCGGTGGATCAGGTTCAGGTCATGCCAGTTCAGACCCTGATAGCCATTGGGCAGCTTGAACAGTTCATAGCCCGCCAGGTCTTCAAAGGTTATCAGGCGCCCCTGCAAACCCGCATGTTCGCGCGCACCAAAGACGCCCACATCGACCGGGCTTTGCCCGATGGCTACGGCGCGCGTGGTCGTGCCGTCCGACAGCGTCATCTCGGCGGTTCCGGCAGGAATGCGGAAGCGCTCGCCGGGCTGAACGTCCACCCCGCGCATCTCCTCGCCGTCAAAGGCCAGCGAAAGATGCGCCGGGGCCTCGCCGCCATAGGTGCCCGATACGGTCAGGTAGGGGGCAAGCCCGATGGGGGTGATGCTTTCGGTCAGGCGCAGGCCGGTTGAACTTTCCGGGTCATCGGCCACCTCGATGGTCTGGGTGCCGTTGCCGGTTGTCAGCCGCCAGCCGGGCGGCACGACCACGGCAAAGCTGTAGGTTCCGGCCGTGTTGATGACGGCCTCGTCCGACCCTCTCAAGGTCTTGAAATTGCCAAAGCCATTGGCGTTCGATGCCACGATTGCCAAGCCGATTTCGTCGCGCGCCACGGCGGTGGCGACCGCTGCCAGGGGCGTATCGCCAAAGTCGTAGACGCCGTTGCCGTTCCAGTCGCGGAAGGTATAGGTTGACCAGTTGATTTGTCCCGCCGCGCCCGCCCAATCGCCCTGCGGGGCATAAAGCGCATCGCCCGGCGACTGCGCCTGCGCGGCGCCTGCAAGGGCCGAAAGGGCCAGAATCAACGCGTGCCGCATATTTGCCTCCCGGGCCGGTCAGACCATCCGGATGACGTCCTTGTCGATGGCCAGCATGTAGCCCCTGCGGGCGATGTTCTTGACCAGCAACTCGCTCACCATCTGGTTGCCGAGCGTATCGCGCAGGCGCTTGATCCGGGTGGCGCCCGCCGCCTCGTCGCAATCGGCGGCCGAGCGGCCCGAGATCACCGCCTCGATCTCGGCGCCCGAAAGCACCTCGTCATCCATGCGCGCCTCGGCCAGCACGCTCAGCGTCTCGATCGCGGCCTGCGTCAGCTTGAACTCGAAATTGTTGAGATAGACGGTGTTCTGGTCGCGCGAGATCAGGAGCGAGTTGACCTCGATCCCCTTGCGCTCGACCTGCCCCATGCGGCGGCTCAGCGCCACCAGCATCACCAGAAACGCCACCGCCGCGATCAGCATCGCGGTGGCAAAGACCAGCAGCACGAAGATCACGAACCGATAGGAGGACAGCGTGTCCGAAAACGCCGTGCCGGAGCCGGCGAGGATCTCCAGAAGCTTGATCTCGGCCTGGGTGGTCAGGTCGTTGTTCTCCACGAACAGGGTCTCGACCCGCTCGTTGAAGGCATTGGCGTCCGGCAGGTTGATGAACAGGACCACCGCGGCGATCAAGAGGACGGCAATGATGGCGCCGATGCCGGCAATAACGATGCGGCTTCCGGCCTGACGGACTTCAGTAGCGGAGGTAGTACTCGCCTGCACTGTCTTTCCTTTCCTCGAGCCCCGACTCATCGAACACGCTTAGCACATTCAAGAGCTGCCAGCCCGCCTGGGCCAGCCTCTCCTGCAGTTCCGCATATGCGGCATCGGTTGTGCAAGCCCCGTCGATTTCAGCAACACCATAGTGCAGCCGAAGGGGATCGTCTTGTTTTGCCTTGTAGTCGGCAAAGCAGGCAGCCTGGGCCGCACCGGCGGCCAGACTGAAAGCGAACAAGAGGGAAAGGAGCGATCTCATGACCGCCACAAGATCAAAGGTGGCGCTGATATTCAATAACCTTGGCAAGGCATGGGGCGTTAGGACATAGCGCCGGGGTGTTATTGTTTGACGCCACCGCACTGGCCGATGGTTGGGCATCCGCAACCAGAAAGGCCAATGACATGACACGATCACTCATTGCCGCAATTGCCGCCCTGTCTTTGGCACTGGGCGGCGTCACCGCCACCCCGGCCCGGGCCGACAACTCCGAACTGGGCCGGGTGCTGGCCGGCATCGCCCTGATCGCGATCATCGGCGCGGCCATCAACGAGGGGAACCGCCCGCAGGCGGAACCGGCCCCGCAACCCCCCTATGGCTATCCGCCGATGCGCTATCGCGCGCTGCCCACGGCCTGCATCGAAAGCTTCGATACCCGCTATGGCGAGGAGCGGCTGTTCATGCGCCGCTGCCTGGAGCGCAACTACCGCTACGCCGCCTGGCTGCCGCAGGAATGCCTGACCTCGGTGCGCACCCGCCATGGCTATCGCGAGGGCTACGAGCCCCGCTGCCTGCGCCGCGCCGGATTCCGCTGGGACGCGCGTTAGAAATACGGTCGAGCAGCGATGCGGCGCCTGTCCCGTGCCGCATCGGATGGACGCGGAGGTTCGGGCATGACCTCCGCGTCCGGTTCTTTGGACTTGAACCGGGCCGCCGCCTCTGCTGAGTGGAGACATGGCCAGAACTACCCCCGATTTCACCCATGAGGCCGCCGCCATGGCGCGCGGCGCGACCCGCATTGCCGGCGTGGACGAGGCCGGGCGCGGCCCCCTGGCCGGGCCGGTGGTGGCGGCGGCGGTGGTGCTGGACCCGGCGCGCATCCCCGAGGGCCTCAATGACAGCAAGGTTCTGAGCGCGGCGCGCCGCGAACGGTTGTTGGACCGGCTGCGCGAGGTGGCGCAGATCGGGGTCGGGCTCGCCTCGGTCGAGGAGATCGACGCGCTCAACATCCTGCGCGCCAGCCATCTGGCCATGGAGCGGGCGCTGGCCGGCCTGCCCTGTCCGCCCGATCTGGCGCTGATCGACGGCAACATGATCCCGCGCGGGCTGACCCTGACGGCAGAAGCGCTGGTCAGGGGCGACGCGCGGTCATTGTCGATCGCCGCCGCCTCGGTCGTGGCCAAGGTGACGCGCGACCGGATCATGGTGGATTTGGCGCAACACCACCCCGGCTATGGCTGGGAGAGCAACGCCGGATACCCCTCGCCCGCCCACAAGGCGGCGCTGATCAGCCTAGGTGTGACCCCTCACCATAGGCGTTCCTTTGCACCCATCCACAACATCTTGTATCAAGGAAAAATCGTAAGGCCTTGATTCAAAAAAGATTTTGACACCGAATCGCCTCTGACTCATCTTATCCACAAGGGACGAGCGGAAAATCCGCCGGGACAGAGGCAGACGATGACCACAAAGACCAAGGAACGGGGCGCGGCGTCGCTCCCCCGAAACACTATTCTTGACGGCGACTGCATCGACATCATGTTGTCGCTGCCGGAGGCATCGGTTGACCTGATCTTTGCTGACCCGCCCTATAACCTGCAATTGCGTGGCGATCTGCACCGGCCGGACAACTCCAAGGTGGATGCGGTCGATGATGCCTGGGACCAGTTCGCCAGCTTCGAGGCCTATGACGCCTTCACCCGGCGCTGGCTTTCCGCCGCCCGGCGGCTCCTCAAGCCCGACGGGGCGATCTGGGTCATCGGCTCCTATCACAACGTGTTCCGCATGGGCGCCGAGTTGCAGAACCAGGGCTTCTGGCTGCTCAACGACGTGGTCTGGCGCAAGTCCAACCCGATGCCCAACTTTCGCGGCAAGCGGCTGACCAACGCGCATGAAACCCTGATCTGGGCCTCGCGCGAGCAGGGCAGCAAGTACACCTTCAATTACGAGGCGCTCAAGGCGCTCAATGACGGGGTGCAGATGCGTTCCGACTGGGTGATCCCGCTCTGCACCGGCCATGAACGCCTCAAGGACGAGGCGGGCGACAAGGCCCACCCGACCCAAAAGCCCGAGGCGCTGCTGCACCGTGTCCTGCTGGCCACGACCAATCCCGGCGATGTGGTGCTGGACCCGTTCTTCGGCACCGGCACCACCGGCGCGGTCGCCAAGATGCTGGGCCGCGACTGGATCGGCATCGAGCGCGAGGCAAGCTACCGCAAGGTCGCGCAGAAGCGGCTCGACAACATCCGCAAGTTCGATGCCTCGGCGCTGGAGGTTTCGGCCTCCAAGCGGTCCGAGCCGCGCGTGGCCTTCGGCATCCTGGTCGAGCGCGGCATGCTGCGCCCCGGCGAGGAATTGTGGAGCATGAATGGCCGCCACAAGGCCAAGGTGCGCGCTGACGGCACGCTGATCGGCAATGACGTCAAGGGCTCGATCCATCAGGTCGGCGCCCATCTGGAAGGCGCGCCCTCCTGCAACGGCTGGACCTACTGGCACTTCAGGCGCGATGGGCAGAAGGTGCCCATCGACCTGCTGCGCCAGCAGATCCGGGCCGAGATGCAGGCTCACTGACAAGGTTCGGCCGGGTCGCCCGGCCGCCCGAGACCGCCAGTGCCCTTGGCCATCGGCCACGGTGGCACGACCTCCCCGCCATGCGAATGGCGGGGCTTTTTGCTAGCGCGGCATCGGCGTGGTCGCGCTCTTGTAGGCCGACCAGTCGGTGATCTCGGGGTAGAACTGGCGGCGCCACTGGCGCACGCGCGGGTTCATCATCCGCCGCCAGAGCGGCGGGATCATCGCCACCACCGTCATCAGCGGATAGCCTCTGGGCAATTGCGGCGCCTCGTCCTCGGTGTAGGTCTGCAACAGCGGAAAGCGGCGGTCGGGCTTGTAATGATGGTCCGAATGGCGTTGCAGGTTGATCAGCAGCCAGTTCGACACCCGGTGCGAGGCGTTCCAGGAATGGCGCGGGCGGACATGTTCATACTTGCCGCCGCCCAGATGTTTACGCGTCAGGCCGTAATGCTCGATGTAATTGACCAGCTCCAGATACCAGATCGCGTAAAAGGCCTGGGTGGCAAAGAGGAACAGCCCCCACCAGCCGCCGATCGCCAGCGCCAGCGCGCAGAACATGGCTTCCAGCGCCCAGTAGCGCCAGAACGGGTTGCCGGGATGCCACCAGTTCAGGCCCTTGCGGGCCAGCATGGCCTTTTCGGCCCGGAACGATGATTTCAGGCAGCCGACAAGGATGCGCGGAAAGAAGCGGTAAAAGCTTTCATTGTAGCGCGCCGTAACCGGATCGCGCGGGGTGCCGACATAGATGTGGTGCACCAGCAGGTGCTCGGACCGAAAATGCCCGTAGAGCACCATGCCCAGCAACAGGTCCCCCAGCAGGCGTTCATGGCGGGGCTTCTGGTGCATCAGCTCATGCGCGTAGACGATCCCGACCGCGCCCGAGACCACGCCGATGCCCAGGAACAGGCCCCATTGTTCCAGCCCGGACAGGTGACCGGTGCGGCTGACATACCAAAGCGTGCCGAAGATCATCCCGAATTGCAGCGGCACCCAGGCCATGGTCAGCGCCCGATACCAGAACAGGTCGGAAAGCCGCGCCTCGGTGCCCGGATTGTCCTCGTTCAGGCCGCCGAGCCGGTCCAGCAGCGCAAAGACCAGCGAGGTCGCGCAGGGCAAGAGCAGGATCAGCCAGCCCCCGCGCGTGGCCCCGAGCCAGACCAGCGGCAGCAGCAGGACCGAGATCGCAAACGGTGCCGCGTTGCGCAGGGATCGGGTGACGGGGGCTGCCATCGGGGCTCCTTCGGTGCTGTCGCACAGTAGCGCCGGAACCGGCCGCGCTCAATCGCCGCGAAGGCCGGGCGCGGCCAGCGCATGCACCTTGCGCATCAGCGTCGGCAGGGCGCTGGCGTCGAAATCGGCGGCGGCAACGAAAGCCCCGCGCTCTGGCTGCGCGGCTTGCGGCAGGTCGGCGGTCAGGATCGTCAGGCGCAGGTGGAAATGGGTGAAGGTGTGGCGCGCCTGCGCGCCAACCTCGCGCCAGTCGGCGGCAAGCGGCGGGGCGGGCGTCGGGGCATCCGACCAGTCCGAGACCGGAAAGCCCAGCATCCCGCCCAGCAGGCCCTGCGGCGGCCGTGTTTCAAGCAGCCAGGCCCCATCCTTGCGGCGGGCGACATAGGCGTAGCCATGCCGCACCGGCTTGGCAGGGCGCGCGGTCTTGCGCGGCAACAGGGCGGCGGTGCCCGCGTCATTGGCGCGGCAATGCGGGCGCAACGGGCAAGCGGCGCAGCGCGGCTGGCGCGGGGTGCAGATGGTGGCGCCAAGGTCCATCATCGCCTGCGCGTGGTCGCCGGGGCGCTGCCGGGGCGTCAGGCGGGCCGCAAGGGCGGTCAGCTGCGGCTTGCTGCCGGGCAGGGGCGCGTGAATGTCATCAAGGCGCGCCACCACCCGCTCGACATTGCCGTCAACCACGGTTTCGGGCGCGTCGAAGGCGATGGCGGCGATGGCGGCAGCGGTATAGGGCCCGATACCCGGCAGCGAGAGCAGCGCCGCGCGGTCCTGCGGGAACCGGCCGCCAAACCGGCCAACCACCGCCCTGGCGCAGGCCAGCAGGTTGCGCGCCCTTGCGTAATAGCCAAGCCCCGCCCACTCGGCCATGACCGCGGCGTCATCCGCGCTGGCGAGGGCCGTGACCGTTGGCCAGCGCCGGGTGAAACGCTCGAAATAGGCGTTGACGGCGGCAACGGTGGTTTGCTGCAGCATGATCTCGGACAGCCAGACCCGATAGGGGGCGGGAACCATGCCGGCGGCGCGCTCGGCCGGGCCGATGCGCCAGGGCAGCACGCGGGCCTCGCGGTCATACCAGCGCAGGAGCGCGGTGCCGATCTGAGCGTCACGCAAACTTTATGCCCCCTCGGTCTTTCGGTGCTGGCATCGTGCCCCCAAGGCCGTAGAATACCGCGCAGAGATGAAAGCGCCACGCCACACAGCCTCCACCCGCGGTTTTTCCCATGCCGCCAGCCTGATGCAGGGCAGCATCCGGCAGGCATCGGAGTCGCGCGGCTTTGCCGTCAGCCGGCTCCTGACCGCCTGGGCCGAGATCGTGGGCGAGGCGATTGCGGCGGTGGCGCGTCCCGTCAACGTTTCCTATGCGCGCGACGGTTTCGGCGCGACGCTGACGGTTCTGACCACCGGCGCGCAGGCGCCGATGCTGGAGATGCAGAAAGAGCAGATCCGCGACCGGGTCAACGAGTGCTATGGCTACCGGGCGATTTCGCGGGTGCGGATCACCCAGACCGCGCCAACCGGTTTTTCGGAAGGACAGGTCGCCTTCGCACCCGCCCCGAAAGCGGTGCCGCCCGGACCGCCCGAGATCACCCCGGCCGCGAAACAGATCGCACAAGGCGTTGACAGCGATGAATTGCGGCTTGCAATCGAGGTCCTGGCAGCCAATGTCTTGGCCAAACAGAAATCCTGAAAGCAAGGAAGATCACATGAATCGTCGTGCGCTGCTCGCAACCGCGGTTTCGGCCACCGCTCTCGCCCTGGGGGGCGGCTGGCTCCTGACCCGGCCCGGAAGCCCCTCGGACGCGCTGCTTGGCGCGGCGCTGGCGCAGGACGCCACCGTCGATACCAGCACCATCGTCGAGATGATCGAGGGAAATCCCGACGCGGCGGTCGAGGTGATCGAATATGCCTCGTTCACCTGCCCGCATTGCGCCAATTTCCATGCCAACCAGTATCAGCAGCTCAAGGCCAACTACATCGACACTGGCAAGATCCGCTTCGTCTACCGCGAGATCTACTTTGACCGGCCGGGTCTCTGGGCCTCGATGATCGCCCGTTGCGGCGGCCCGCTGCGGTTTTTCGGCATTGCCGACATGCTCTATGACCAGCAGCACGAATGGACGGCGGGCGGTGATCCGGCGACCATCGCCCAGAACCTGCGCAATATCGGCAAGATCGCCGGGCTGGATGACGCGACGCTGGATGCCTGCATGACCGATGCCGACACCGCGCAGAGCCTGGTGGCATGGTTCGAGGAGAACTCCACCCGCGACGAGATCAGCTCGACCCCGTCCTTCCTGATCAATGGCGTGAAATACTCGAACATGTCCTACGAGGATTTCGCCGCCATCCTGGAGACCGAGCTGGCCAAGTAATCAGCCGGAACCGGCGGGCATGAGTTTGGCAAGGGCCGCGTCGAGCGGCCCCCAGTCATCCGGTTCCAACCGCACCGGCAGCGTCAGCACCTTGCTGCGAAAGCTCGCGGGCAGGCGCACCGCGTCCTTCTCGGTGGTGACAAGCTGGGCCGCGAGGGCCTTGGCGTCACGCTCCAGCCGGGTCATCAGCGCCTCGCTCAGCGGCTGGTGGTCTTCCAGCGGCTCGGCGCGGACCAGATCGGCGCCCTGCGCGCGCACGGTGGCAAAGAACTTGCCCGGATTGCCGATCCCGGCAAAGGCCAGCAGCCGCAGGCCCTGCCATGTCATGCCGGTGGCCAGAGGTTGCAGCCGGGCGGCAACGACGGGCAATCCTGCGGGCAGGCTGTCGCCCCATTCGGCGGCAAAGCCCGCTTGCGCCTCAGGCTCGCCGATCACCAGCAGCAGGTCGGCGCGGGCGAGGCCCACCGCGACCGGCTCGCGCAGCGGTCCGGCGGGCAGGCAGCGGCCGTTGCCGAAACCCCGGCTGGCATCGACCACCACGATCGCGAAATCCTGCACAACGCCCGGGTTCTGGAACCCGTCGTCAAGCAGCACGATCTGCGCGCCTGCCGCCTCGGCGGCGCGGACGCCGGCGGCGCGATCGCGCGCCACCCAGGTCGGGGCGAAGGCCGCCAGCAACAGTGGCTCGTCGCCGGTCTGGGCGGCGGAGTGGCGGCGCTCGTCCACGCGCACCGGCCCGGCCAGGCTGCCGCCATGACCGCGCGTGACCACATGCACCGCAACCCCGCGCGCATTCAGGCGCTGGGCCAGCGCGATGGCGGCGGGGGTCTTGCCGGTGCCGCCGACATTGATGTTGCCGACGCAGATCACCGGAACAGCGGGCCGGTAGCCCTCCTGCCGCAGCCGCCGCGCCGTGAGGGCGGCGTAGAGCGCGCCCAGCGGCGCCAGCAGCCGGGCCGCGAGGCCGGGCCGGTCGGACGGGTTGAACCAGAAGCGCGGCGCGGCCAAGGCTATCCTCCCACCCGGTCCAGATGCTCGCGAATCAGCTCG
>CAUJIU010000069.1 GCA_963205075.1 Pseudomonadota bacterium
CAGCTCGCGCCGGGTGCGGCGGTTGGCGGCGCGCATCGGGTCGACCGCGCTGGCCAGCGACAGCATGTTGGTCTGGTCCAGCACCAGCACGCCGACTTCAAGCGGCCGGTCGCCGGACGGATCGTAGGCGGGAAACAGAGATTGTGCGGGTTTCATCAATTATACTTCGTAATTGGTAAAGTAATTCCCCGCAATTACCCTGATAAAGAAGGCCGCACAGTCTTGAGGAGCCATCCATGCCGCTGCAAATGAACAAGGACGTCTTCATCACCTGCGCCGTGACCGGATCGGGCGGCACCCAGGACCGCAGCCCGCATGTGCCGCGCTCGCCCAGGCAGATCGCCGACAGCGCCACCGCCGCCGCCAAGGCCGGGGCGGCGATCGTCCACTGCCACGTGCGCGACCCCGAAACCGGCAAGCCCTCGCGCCGGCTGGACTATTACCGCGAGGTGACCGAGCGTATCCGCGACGCCGAGGTTGACGTGGTGCTGAACCTGACCGCGGGCATGGGCGGCGACATGATCTTCGGCGATGTCGAAAACCCGCTGCCCCTGCGCACGCCCGGCACCGACATGGTCGGGGCCACCGAGCGGGTGGCCCATGTGGCCGAATGCCTGCCCGAGATCTGCACGCTCGACTGCGGCACCATGAATTTCGCCGAGGCCGATTACGTCATGACCAACACGCCCGGCATGCTGACCGCCATGGGCGGCATGATGACCAGGCTGGGCGTCAAGCCCGAGATCGAGGCCTTCGACACCGGGCATCTGTGGTATGCCAAGCAGCTGGTCGAGGACGGTGTGCTCGACGGCCCGGCGCTGGTGCAGCTGTGCATGGGCGTGCCGTGGGGCGCGCCCGATGACCTCAACACCTTCATGGCGATGGTCAACAACGTACCGCGCGACTGGACCTTCTCGGCCTTCTCGCTGGGCCGCAACCAGATGGCCTATGTCGCGGCGGCGGTGCTGGCGGGCGGCAATGTGCGCGTCGGGCTGGAGGACAATCTCTGGCTCGGCAAGGGTCAACTGGCCACCAATGCGCAACTGGTCGAACGCGCGGTCACCATTGTCGAGAACCTCGGCGCCCGCGTGATCGGCCCGCAGGAGGTGCGCGACAAGCTCGGCCTGACCAAGCGGGCTCCGGTCGCCAGGTGAGGCGGATCGCGCTGGCCCTGATGCTGGCGGGCTGTGCGGCGGTGCCGTCGGGTGACGGCTATCGCGACCGCTCGGTCCCGATCGCCTCGACCACGCGCGGCGGCGTGGCCGATCTGGCCGGTGACTGGGTGATCGCCCAGTCCTTCGGCAACTTCGGCCGCGCCGGTCACGGGCTGCGGATCGCGCCGACGGAGGGTGGCGCCGATTGGCTGGTGCCGGTCCCGGGCGGCACGACCCGGCTGCGGATGCAGGCCGGGCAGCCGGGCCGGTATCTGGCCGCCAATGGCACCGAAATCTGGCTGCTCTGGGCCGATGACGCCTTCCGCACCGCCGCCGTGGGCACGCCGGATGGCAGCTTTGGCTGGATCATGAACCGCCAGAACGCGGCCAGCGCTGACCGGACAACGGCGGCGCGCGACGTGCTGGCATTTTTCGGATATGACATCGACCGCCTGTCGGGCGGGGCAACGCAATAGGGGTTTGAGAATGGCCAGACAGGCTTCGATCATTGGTGGCGGCGTCATCGGCGGCGGCTGGGCCGCGCGGTTCCTCCTGATGGGCTGGAACGTCAGGGTGTTCGACCCCGACCCGGAAGCCGAGCGCAAGATCGGCGAGGTGATCGCCAATGCCCGCCGCTCGTTGCCGGGCCTGTCGGATGTGGCCCTGCCCGCCGAAGGGCGCCTGAGCTTTCACGCCACCATATCGGAGGCGGTCGAGGGCTCGGAATGGATACAGGAAAGCGTGCCCGAGCGGCTGGACCTCAAGCACAAGGTGTTCCAGACCCTGCAAACCCATTGCGATCCGTCCGCCATCATCGGCTCGTCCACTTCCGGCTTCAAGCCCAGCGAGTTGCAGCAGGGCGCCGCCCGGCCCGAGCAGATCGTGGTCACCCATCCGTTCAACCCGGTCTATCTCCTGCCGCTGATCGAGCTGGTGCCCTCGCCCGCCAACCCGCCCATGCTGGTGGAGCGCGCCAAGGAGGTGCTGACCGGCATTGGCTGCCATCCGTTGCAGGTGCGCAAGGAGATCGACGCCCATATCGCCGACCGTTTCCTGGAGGCCGTCTGGCGCGAGGCGCTCTGGCTCATCAAGGACGGCATCGCCACCACCGAGGAGATCGACGACGCCATCCGCTTCGGCTTTGGCCTGCGCTGGGCGCAGATGGGGCTGTTCGAGACCTATCGCGTGGCGGGCGGCGAGGCGGGGATGCGGCATTTCATCGCCCAGTTCGGCCCCTGCCTGTCCTGGCCCTGGACCAAGCTGATGGACGTGCCCGAGCTGACCGAAGACCTGATCGACGCCATCGCCGGCCAGTCCGACGCGCAATCGGGCGCCTATTCGATCCGCGAACTGGAACGCATCCGCGACAACAACCTCGTCGGTATCCTGCGCGGGCTCAAGGCGCGCGACTGGGGCGCGGGGCGGCTGCTGAACCAGCAGGACCGCCGGGTCGATGCCTTGCCGGCAACGCTCGACGCCGTGGCCGATCTGACCCGGCCGGTCCTGACCGTCGAACGGGCGGTGCCGCTGGACTGGACCGACTATAACGGCCACATGAACGAGGCGCGCTACCTGCAGGCCTTTGGCGACGCGACCGACAAGTTCATGGCGCTGGTGGGCTGCGATGCGGCCTATATCGCCGACCCCGAGGGCGGCAGCTACTTCACCGCCGAGACCCATATCCGCCACCTTGACGAGGGCAATGCCGGCGACCGCATCCGGGTCGAGACCCAGCTGCTGATGGGCGCGGGCAAGAAGATGCAGCTGTTCCACCGCATGTGGTCGGGCGACCGGCTGTTGGCGACGGCCGAGCACATGATGATCCATGTCAGCCTCAAGACCCGCAAGGCCTCCGAGCCCGATGCGCGGGTCGCGGCCCCCTTGGCGCGCGTGGCGGCGGCCCATGCCGCCCTGCCGCGTCCCGAGGGCGCCGGCGCCGCGGTGGGGGTGCGTTGAAACGGGTGCTGATCACCGCCGGCGCCGCCGGCATCGGGCGCGCGATGGCCGAGGCCTTTGCCGCGGCCGGCTACAAGGTCTGGGTCACTGACGTTGACCCCGGGGCGCTGGCCACTGTCCCGCAGGACTGGCAGGCCGACCGGGTCGATGTGGCCGATGAACCGGCGATGGCGGCGCTGTTCGCGCGCGTCGGCGCCGAATGGGGCGGGCTGGACGTGCTCTGTGCCAATGCCGGGATCAAGGGCCCGACCGGGCTGGTCGAGGAGCTTGACCTGCAGGACTGGCGTGCCTGCCTGGCGGTCAATCTCGATGGCGCATTCCTGGCCGCCAAACATGCCGCGCCCTTGATGAAGGCGGCGAAGTCGGGGGTCATGCTGTTCACCTCCTCCACGGCGGGCATCTTCGGCTATCCGCTGCGCAGTCCCTATGCGGCGGCGAAATGGGCGGTGATCGGGCTGATGAAGTCGCTGGCCATGGAGCTTGGCCCCTTCGGCATCCGCGCCAACGCCATCCTGCCCGGCTCGGTCGAGGGGCCGCGCATGGAGGCGGTTCTGGCGGCCGAGGCCGCCTCCAAGGGCATGACCCGCGACCAGGTCTATCGCGGCTACGCTGCCGGCACCTCGATGCGCACCTTTGTCGAGGCGCGCGACGTGGCCAACATGGCGGTGTTTCTGGCCTCTGACGGGGCGCGCTATGTCTCGGGGCAGGCGATGGCGGTCGACGGGCATACCGAGAACCCCGACCCCAAGCTGTGAGCCCGCGCTAGCGCCGCCGCCGCCCGGCCACCAATCCGGCGATGTGGCGGCCGAAATGCCGTGCCGAAACCTCGGCCTCGCGCACCAGCGTATCGAAATGCCGCATGATGGCATCGACCCGCTCCACATCGCGGAAGGCCAGGTAGTTGTGGCCCAGATACAGCACCGCCAGCAGCGGCCCGAAAACGGTGATCGGCGCCGAGTAGAGCTTGCGCGCGTCATACAGAAAGATGCGCAGCGAGGGGTAGAGCTGGTCATGCAGCGCCTGCAGATGCGCGACCTGTGCGTCGCGCACATTGTCGGGCAGGTCGGCGTAATAGCCTTCTGACGCCACCAGCGCGTGCAATTCGTGCAGCGGCAGCGCGATTTCATAATCCGACCGGGCGCTGCGCATCCAGTTGAGCCGGTCCTCGCTGGCGCCGATCGCCTGTTCGGTGGTGCGGCCAAGCGAGGGCTCGTATTCCCAGCGCAGCATGTCGGGGGTCTTGAGCATGTCGGGCAGGGTGGCGGGGACGTGGCGGATCTTGTAGCCCGCCGCCTCCTGATGCCAGGCAAAGATGCGTTCATCGACCAGCGCCCTGGGCGCCTCGGTCATGGTCATGGCGGCGGCCACCAGATCGGCCGCGCGCTCGGGCCGGTCTGACAGGCCCAGCAGCCAGTCCGACGAGACGCCCAGCGCGGCCGCGCATTCGCCGACCATCTGCGCGTTGGGCAGGCGCGCGAGGCTGGGGTCCAGCACCTGCGAGATGGTCGAGCGGTCCACCCCCACAAACCGGGCCAGCGCCGCCTGGCTCATCGCCCGCTCGCTCATGGCTGCCGCCAGCCTGTCCCGGAACAGGGCGGCGCGGTCGCGTTTGTCGATTCTGGGTGCCATTGTTCAGTTTTATCACCGATGTTGGAAAAATGTTGCGAAATCGCCAGATCGCCGCGAAGGCAGGCGCGTGCTACTGCGGCAGCGAGGCGCGGGCAACGCGCCCCCGAAGGGACAAGGCAGGATGGCAAAAGCGCCGCGCAAGATCGAATGGATCACCCTGGCGATGCTGGCGGGCTGCTACGCGGTCTGGGCGCTGGGCGTGTTCGTGCTGCCGCAGCTCTGGCTGCCGCTCTCGATCGTGACGGTGATGGTCAGCACGGCGCTGCATTCGTCGCTGCAACACGAGGTCATCCACGGCCATCCCTTCGCCAATCAGCAGCTCAACGCGGCGCTGGTGTTTCCGGCGCTGTCGCTGTGCATTCCCTATGCGCGCTTCCGCGACACTCATCTCGCGCATCACCATGATGCGCGCCTGACCGATCCCTTCGACGATCCCGAAAGCAACTTCATGGATGGCGGCGACTGGGAACGCGTTTCGCCCTGGCTGCAACGGCTGCTGAACCTCAACAACACGCTGGCCGGGCGGCTGATCGTCGGCCCGGTGATCGGCCATGTCTTCTGGCTGCGCGGCGACTGGGCCGCGATCCGCAAGGGGGACCGCGCGGTGCTGGCCGGCTGGGCGTGGCACCTGCCGGCGCTGGTCCTGGTGCTGGTGATCGTCGCGGTCTCGCCGATGCCGGTCTGGGCCTATCTGCTGGCCGCCTATGGCTCGCTGTCGCTGTTGAAGATCCGCACCTATCTGGAGCATCAGGCCCATGAGAAAAGCCGCGCCCGCACGGTGATCATCGAGGACCGGGGGCCGCTGGCGCTGTTGTTCCTCAACAACAACCTGCATGTCGTGCACCACATGCATCCGCGCCTGCCGTGGTACCGGCTGCCAAGGGCCTACCGGGCCAATCCGCAGCGCTATCTGGGGGTGAATGGCGGCTACCGCTACCGGTCCTATCTGGAAGTGTTCCGCCGCTATCTCTTTGCCGCCAAGGACCCGGTGCCGCATCCGCTCTGGCGGCGCTGAGGCATCCTTGCCATAGAGAGCGGATGGAGTACTGGATACCGGTCACGCTGGCAGCCGCGCTTGCGCAGGCGTTGCGGTTCACGCTGCAGAAGAAGCTCAAGCTGTCGGGGCTGAGCACCACGGGCGCCACCTTCGCGCGGTTTGCCTATTCGGCGCCCCTGGTGGCGCTGATCGCGCTGGGCTACAGCCGCCTGAGCCAGCAGCCGCTGCCCCCCATTCCCGCCGCCTTCTGGCCCAACGCGCTGATCGGCGGACTGGCGCAGATCCTGGCGACGATGAGCGTGGTGGCGCTGTTTTCCTTTCGCCATTTCGCGGTGGGCATCACGCTGAAAAAGACCGAAGTGCTGATGAGCGTGCCCTTCGGCATCGTGGTGCTGGGCGAAACCATCAGCTGGCTCGGGCTGGCGGCGATTGTCATCGGGCTTGTCGGCGTGCTGATGCTGTCAGACCAGCCGCAGGCTACGGGGCCGGGCTGGCGGCGGATCGTCAACCCCGCCACCGGGCTGGGGCTGGCGGCGGGCGTCATGTTTGCCATCTCGGCCACCGGCTACCGGGGCGCGTCGCTGTCGCTGGGATCGGGCGACGCGTTCCAGCGCGCGGTGGTGACGCTGGCCTGGGTCACGGCCTTCCAGACCGGGGTGATGGCGGCATGGTTGCAGTGGCGCGAGCGGGCCGAGATGGGCCAGGTGTTCCGCCAATGGCGGGTGGCGGCGATGGTCGGGCTGACCAGCATGGTCGGGTCGATCTGCTGGTTCACCGCCTTCACGCTGCAGACCGTGCCCTACGTCAAGGCGCTGGGGCAGGTCGAACTGGTGTTCTCGCTGGTCATCGGCTGGCTGGTATTTTCCGAGCGCGTCACCCGGCGCGAGATCGAGGGGCTGGTGCTGCTGGCCGTCAGCATCCTGGTGCTGGTGCTGGCCAGCTAGTCAGTCCTCCATGCCGGGCACAAAGCCGTGCAGGCGGCTGACGGCATGGGCCTCGTCGTCATTGCGAAAGAACGGCACCTCGCCGGGCTCCGAGCCATCCAGCAGCCGCTGGCCGATCTCGGCCAGAACCACCTTGGTGATGAAGGGCAGGTCAAAGTCCTGCAAGGCGTCAAGCGCGATCCATTGCAGATGCGCCAGCTCATCCTCGGCGCGGCTGAAATCGTCGGGGTCGCTTGCCAGGTCCGAGGCATCGGCCAGAAAGAAGCGCGCGTCAAAGCGGCGGCTGCGGCCCGGCGGGGTCACGGCGCGAAAGACAAAGCGCAAGGAAGACGGATCGGGCAGGTGGCCGCTGCGGGCAAAGCCGCGCCAGCCCCTGGGCGGCGCGCTCCAGTCGCCGGGCCGGCCGAGGATCTGGCCAGCTTCTTCCCACAGCTCGCGGATGGCGGCGGCGGCCAGCGCTTCGGCGGGCAGGGCGCTGTCCTGGGCCAGTTGCGCCGCACTCAGGCGGCGCAGGGGCCGGGCCAGCGGCACTTGCGCATCGACCGGGTCGACCGCGCCGCCGGGAAAGACGAACTTGTTGGGCATGAAGGCCGCGCCGGCGCCGCGCTGCCCCATCAGGATGCGCGGCCGGGTCGCGGGGTCGCGCACCAGGATGATGGTTGCGGCATTGCGGATTTCGGTGTCTTGCACGACCCTCTCCCCGCACTCAGCCGGACTTGCCGAAGCCGTGCATCCGCTTGGCCCACTGGATGCCCACCAGCATGCCCTTGAGCCGCGGCAACAGGTAGAGCGACAGCGCCACGGTGCCGATGGTGAAGAACGTGGCCGTGACCATCGGGTCGGGGCGCAGCTTGGTGAACACGATCAGCAGCGTCGGCGCCAGAAGATGGCCGACGATAAGGATGGTCATGTAGGCCGGGCCGTCGTCAGCGCGGTGATGATGCAGCTCTTCTCCGCAGGTCGGGCAGGTTCGGGCAACCTTGAGATAGCCGTCAAACAGCGCGCCTTGCCCGCAATTGGGGCAGCGGCGCTTGAAACCACGGATTGCCGCGGGCTTTGCCGGGCGGTCTTCGCCGGGGGCGGAGTCAGGTAGGAACGGGGTGTCTTGCATCCGGCGAATGTGATGCAGGCGGCGCGGAATGAAAAGGGGGGCAAGCGCCGCTTGCCGGCCCATGCGCGGGCTTTCGCTAAAATAATCCGTGAGCGCGACGGAAACCCCGATCCCGGCCGTTTGAACTGGTGACTCGGGCCTAACGGCCGGAGCACAGAGCAGACACCAAAGGAGACCACGATGAAGAAGACCCTGATTTTGACCGGCGTTCTGGCCGCGCTCCTGGCAACCGGCGCGATGGCCGATGGCCGCCGCGACCGGGGCCCGATGGGTGGCATGATGGGCGGCGAGATGGGGCCGTTCGGCGGCGCCGATTTCTCGCAACTCGATACCAACGGCGACGGTCAGCTGACGCTCGAGGAACTGCTGGCCCAGCCGCAGGCGCGGTTCGATGCCGCCGACACGGACGGCGACGGCGCCCTTTCGGCCACCGAGCTTGCCGATGCCATGAAGGCCGAGATGTCGGCCCGGATCGACGCGCGCGTGTCCGACATGGTCGCGAACATGGACCAGAACGACGATGGCCTGCTGCAACCCGACGAGATGTCGCCCGCCGGACGGCGCGGCGGCGAGCCGGGCGACATGCTTGAACACATGTTCGAACATATCGACGCCAACGAGGACGGCATGATCTCCGAAGAGGAGTTCAACGATGCCATGGATCGCATGCAGCACATGCAGCGCGGCGATGGCCCGCGCGGTGGCGGCTGGTCCTTCTTTGGCGGACGTGGCGGCAACTGAGATGACGGGCGCCCGCATCGCTTGCGGGCGCCCCGATTGCAGCGCCAGGGCGGAACGGGATAGACTGAGTGCTGATGAACGCATCCGCCGATCAGTGGTCCGAAGCGCCGGACGAGGCTCTCTTGGTCGCATTCGGCAATGGCGATGCCGAGGCGGCGCGGATTCTGACCTCGCGGCTGTTGCCGCGGGTGCTGGCCCAGGCGCAGCGGATGCTCGGCAACCGCGCCGAGGCGGAGGATGCGGCCCAGGAGGCGATGCTGCGGCTCTGGCGCAACGCCGGGAACTGGCGGCAGGGCGAGGCACGAATCTCGACCTGGCTCTACCGGGTGGTGGCCAACCTGTGCACCGACCGGCTGCGGTCGCGCCGGAGCGTCGGGCTGGACAGCATCGCCGAACCGGCGGACCCGGCACCCTCGGCGGCGGAGTCGATGGTGGATCAGCAACGGCACCGCGCGTTGAGCGACGCGCTGGCGCAACTGCCCGAACGTCAGGCCCAGGCCGTGGCGCTGCGGCATCTGGAAGGACTGGCAAACCCGGAGATTGCCGAGATCATGGACATCACGGTCGAGGCGGTCGAAAGTCTGACAGCGCGGGGCAAGCGATCGCTCGTGGCGCTGCTGGCGGGACGAAAGGCGGAGTTGGGATATGACGATCACTGACAAAACCGAAGACGATCTGCTGCTGGACGGCTTTTTCGAGGCCGCCCGCGCCCCCGTGCCGGCGCCGGATGCGGCGCTGACCTTGCGCGTGCTGGCCGATGCCGGGCGCGAACTGGCCCGGCAAGGCTTACCGGCAGCCGCGGCCCCGCGCGCCCAGACCGGCTGGTTCGGCTTCATCGGCGGCTGGCCGTCGCTGAGCGGGCTTGCCGCGGCGACGGCCGCCGGTGTCTGGATCGGCTTCGCGCCACCGGCATCGCTGTCGGACGTGACGTCGGCGGTGCTGGGCGACGACCTGAGCGTATCGGTTTTCTCGATGGAAAACCTTTTGGGAACCGAGGGATAGACATGGCCGAGACCCCCGCAACTCCGACGGGCCAACCCAGCCGGACCTTTCGCATCGTGCTGGTTGTGTCGCTGGCGATGAACCTTTTGGTGCTGGGAATGGTCGGCGGCGGGATGATCCGTGGTCATGGCCTGGCGCCGATGGGCATGGATATGAGCCTGGGCGACGTGTCGCGCGCGCTCGATCCCGGTGACCGCCGCTTCGTGGCTGACCGGCTGCGCCAGACCGATGCGGCACGGCCGCTGATGGCGCTGCGCGACCGCCGCGCGGCGCTGGGCGCCTTTGTGGCGGCGGTGCGGGCCGAGCCCTTCGATGCCGCCGCGGTCGATGCCATATTCGCCGAACAGCGCGAGCGTGCCAGCGGCCTGATGGCCATCGGGCAGCAGGCGCTGCTAGAACGTCTGGCGCAGATGGGCCCCGAGGCGCGGGCGCAGTTTGCCGACCGGCTCGAGCGCGAGTTGCGCCGCGGCCCGGGCGGCTGAGGCTTCAGGCCGCCGGCCGGCTGATTCGCACCATGTTGCGGCCATCGCGCTTGGCGCGATAAAGCGCCAGATCGGCCAGCTCGATCAGGCCGGCGCAGTCGGGGTCCTGCCCCTTTTCGCCGGCCATCACCAGCCCGACAGATACGGTCAGGTGCAGGGGCGGTGCGCCGGCGGGGGCGGAAAACTCGGTTCCTTCAATGACTTCGCGCAGGCGTTCGGCGGCAACCATCGCTTCGGCCTCGGACGTGTCGGGCATGACCACCAGGAATTCCTCGCCGCCGATGCGCGCCACCAGATCGACCGAGCGCATGTTGTCCTGCAGGCGTGCCGCCATTTCGCGCAGGGCCACGTCGCCGGCGGCATGGCCGAAGCGGTCATTGACCGCCTTGAAATGGTCGATATCGATCGCCATCAACGCGAAGGGCTGCCCCCGCTCGCAGGATCGCGCGGCAAGCGCCGAGATGTGGGGCACGGCAAAGCGGCGGTTGAAGAGGCCGGTCAGCGGATCGACGATCGCCGCCTGCAGCCCCGAGCTGACCTTTTCGCGCAACTGCCGCAACTGCCGTTGCCGGTTGAGCAGGATGCGCGCGCGAAACAGGATCTCGGCCGGCGCGACCCAGTTGGGAACCATGTCGTCGGCCCCCAGATCGAGCGCCATCGCGCCGGTCTCGACGCCTTCGTCGGGCAAGAGCACCAGGATCGCCGCCTGGCGCGTTTCCGGCTGGGCGCGCAGCTCCGAGATCAGCCGGAACAGCAGCAGCCGCCCGGATTCTGCGCCCAGATGCGGGCCGTCGATCACGAACAGGTCGGTTTCGCCGGCACTGACCGGGCCGCGCATGACCTCTTCGGGGCGCAGCCGGCGGATGGTGCTGGCGCCCCTGGCGCCGTTGCGGTGGCCGCGCAGCGACAGGATCGAAACGCGGGAGCGGTGCCGGGCCGGTGCGAAGGCCGCCGGGGCTTCGGAGAAACCGATGGCGCGTTCGGCATCGCGGCGCAGGCGCAGTTCGGCCGCACTGTCGCGGCGGCGCAGGATCGAGCGGATGCGCGCGGTCAGAACCGTGTCCGACATGCGCTGGTCAAGGATATCGTCGGCGCCGAGCGCCAGCGCCGCCAGCCGCGCCCGCGCGGTCATCGCAACGCCGGTGGCCAGAATCGGGGTGCCGCAATGGGTCTCCGAGGCGCGCAGACCGGCGCAGAATTCGGTCAGGCCTGGGGTCTGGCCCGAGAAATCCAGCACGATCAGGTCGGGCCGATTGCGGGCGAGGCTTTGCAGCGCATCAGCGGTCCCCGAGCAGACTTCGGTCGCGTAATGCGCCTTGGGCAGCTTGGCCTTGAGCACGATGCGCCGTGTCGCAATGGCATCGACAATCAAGATGCGCGCGGTCATTCTGTCATCCTTACCCGTCATACCCCTTCCAAGGTCAGACTGGGGCAGATTGGTTAAGAAACCATTGCCCGGTTTTCAAGGAGTGCGAATGAAGTCTGAACGCGCCGAAACCATCGCCCTGCGGGCCCTGGCCTGGCTGGCCGCCAATGACGATCTGTGGCCGACATTCCTCGGCTCGACCGGGGCGTCGGTGGACGACGCGCGCGACCGCTCGGCCGATCCGGCCTTTCTGGGTTCGGTGCTGGAGTTTCTGACCATGAACGATGACTGGATCGTCGGTTTCTGTGACGATGCCGGGCTGGGATACGATGAACCCCTGCGCGCCCGCTACGCGCTGTCGGGCGCGGCGCAGATCAACTGGACCTAGGCGCCTTCCGCGAAAGCCTTGAAGTCCTTCATGAATTTCAAGGACTGCTTGCGAAACATCCCCGGCATCAGCAGACCGATGATCTTCATGAATCCTTTCAGCCGGAATTCGGTCTCCAGCCGCCAGTGGGTGCGCCCGCCGGGTTGCTCGGCAAAGTGGTTGTCGACACTGTTCCAGACGCCCTTGGCCTCGTAGGTGCCGCAGAACCGGTCGGGCAGGTCGCGGGCGACCACGGTCTCGACCATCTCGACCCGGCGCTTGCCCATCTGATAGACCAGATCGGAGACGGCGCCCGGCTGGCCCGGCTCGCCGGAGCGGTGGGTGAAACTAACGAAGCCTTCCTGCCACTTAACCATGTTGTCGGGGTTGTCGAACAGGGCAATGACCTGATCGCGCGGCTTGTCGATGGTGATCTCGCAGCTGTATTTCATCGGTCCTCCGTCCCTCAGAGTGGTCCGCCCGGCCGCTAGATGTCAATTGTCAGGACGCCATCGGGCTCGGCCGCCCGGCTCTGGCACAGGATCATTTCCGAGGCGCGCTGACGGGCAGAGAGCACGAAATCCCGGTGCTCGACCTCACCGGAAACCACCTTGCATTTGCACACCCCGCACAATCCGTCAGAGCATTTCAGATCGACATGCACACCCGCCGCCATCAGCGCTTCTTCGGCGGACTGGTCAGGCCCGACAGCGATGCTGCGCCCCGATCTGGACAGGTGCAGGGTGAAGGGGTGGTTGACCCGCTCGGGCAGGTCGGGGGGCGAGAAATATTCCAGATGCCGGTTG
>CAUJIU010000070.1 GCA_963205075.1 Pseudomonadota bacterium
CATTGCGGCATCGTCAACCTCAAGCAGGGCGATGCCGAGGCCGATGCGGCCTGCGAAAGCCTCTATGCCGCCATCGGCGCGCTGGGGCTGGAGGCGCTCTATGACGACCGCGACGAGCGGGCAGGCGGCAAGTTCGCCACCATGGACCTGATCGGCCTGCCGTGGCGCATCACCGTCGGGCCGCGCGGGCTGAAGAACGGGGTGGTGGAACTGACCTCGCGCCGCACCGGCGAAAGCGTGGAACTGCCGCCCGAACAGGCGATAGCACGGATTGCCGGGATCTACGCGGGGCACTGAAGCCCCGCGCGGATCGCTTTCGTTCAGACGGCACGGGCGATGATGAACACCGCCCGGCCGGGGCCGGGGCTCCAATGGGTCTCGATGGCGAAGCCTGCCGACTTGATGTCTTCCGCCAATTGGTCCTCGGAAAATTTCGCCACATGAGGCAGCACTCCGAGCGCTGACCCGACAGGCAGCACCCAGCGGACGAAACCGCCCATTTCCGCCAGACAGGCGGTGCTAGTGACAAAGACGCCGCCCGTCCTGAGCAGCCGGCGGACCCTGGCGATGACCGGGTGGCGGTCCGGCAGCAGATGCAGGACGTTGAGGCCCAGCACCGCGTCATAGCTCGCGTCCGGGGCCTGCCAGTCCTCGATGGTGGCCTGATGGAAGCTGATCTTTTCCGCCTCGCCGGGTTCGGCCAGGCCGCGGGCGATCTCGATCATGCGGCGCGAGTAGTCGATGGCGTCAATATGGGCCACGTGCGGGGCATGGGCGCGCGCCGTGGCGCCGCTGCCGCAGCCGAATTCCAGCATCCTCATGTCGGGCCGCAGGCAGGCGCGGGTCTCGGCCAGCTTGCGCTGGTAGGTCGGCAGGTCGGCAACCGGCTGGCGGACATAGCGCCCTGCCATCAGGTTCCAGAAAAAGCTTGAGGACATGCGGTTTCTCCGTGATGCCGCAAGGCGGCGGGGTTTGAAAATATCCATTTCGCAGAACGGGTTGGTCAGTCGGGCTCCGGCCCGTAGGTGAAGACCTCCTCAAGCGGCCGCCCGAAGGCCCGGGCGATCTTGAAGGCCAGTTCCAGCGTGGGCGAGTATTTCGCCGCCTCGATCGCCACGATGGTCTGGCGCGTGACCCCGACCTTCTCGGCAAGGTCCTTCTGGGTCATCTCGCCGGCATCGAATCTCAGTCGGCGGATATTGTTGCTGATGACATGTTTTTCCATCAGCCCCAGACCCGATAGCTCATGATGCGGGTGACATCGCCGACAATGCTCCCTCCGGCGGTCGAGAAGTAGATGGCGGTCATCGCGAAGACGCCCGAATATCCCAGCGCCAGCGCGATGATTGCCCCGACCATGCCGATGCTGGCCACCACCATCGTCGCCGCCATGCCGCGCATCTGGTAGGCCTTGTCGCGTTCGTCCGAGCGGGTATCGGTGTCGCGGGTGACGATGCCATGCACGATGGCGACGATGATGGTCATGCCGATAAAGCCGGCAATGGCCACCGGGATGACCCAGAGCACGGTCCGGGCCCAGATCTGCAGGGCATCGGGGCCGTCGAATGCGCCCGACTGCCATAACCCGTGCAGTCTGAGGGCCAGCCAGATGACGGCCACGCTGTTGACCAGGATGGAAACTGCGGCGCTGCGTTCTTCTTGTGACATATTGGGCTCCAAAATCAGGTGTGGTGTCAGGTGAGTCGGACATGATGTAAAATGAACCAGACACCATGTCAATACTGATGGACACGCCAGCCCTTGACGCGGCAGGGTGCCAAGGGAATTGTCGCGGGCAACAAGGGAGGCAAGATGGCCAGGGCATTGATCGTTCAGGGCGGCTGGCAGGGCCACGAACCCGCCAAGGTCGCCGATATTTTCCGCGCCATGCTGGAGCCCGAGGGCCTTGACGTCACGGTCAGCGCCGAGCTGGACGTGTTCGACGACGCCGAGGGCCTGCGCGCGCTGGACCTGATCGTGCCGGTCTGGACCATGGGCGAGCTGACGCGCGAGCGGGCGGTCAATGTGTCGGAGGCGGTATCGCGCGGGACCGGGCTGGCGGGATGCCACGGCGGCATGTGCGACGCGTTTCGCGGCAATGTGCTGTGGCAGTTCATGACCGGCGCCAACTGGGTGGCTCATCCGGGTGGCGATGGCGTGGCCTATGAGGTGCGCATCACCGATCCGGAGAATGAACTGGTGCGGGGGCTCGCGGATTTTCCGGTGAAGACCGAGCAGTATTACCTGCATGTCGATCCGGCCAACCGGGTGCTTGCCACCTGCCGCTTTCCCACCGTGACCTGGTATCACTCGGCCAATGACGAGGTGGACATGCCGGTCGCCTGGACACGGCGCTGGGGCATGGGGCGGGTCTATTACAGCGCGCTGGGCCACCATGCCGATGTGATCGCCCAAGGCCCCGCGCATGAAATGCTGCGCCGCGGCCTGCTCTGGGCGGCCAAGGGGCGGGCGGCGGCGCGGGCGCGCGGCGAGAACCACGCCGACTATGCGTCCGAAGGCGCACATTTCTGAGAGCCGCCGCAGGGTTGCCGACAATCCGGGCGGGCAGCGCTTGACCGCGCCTGGCTTTGCCTACACCTTGCCGGCGCAAATCAGGAAGATGACATGGCTGGGCTGAACGCGCCGTTTTCGCGCTTTGAATGGATGATCGCCTGGCGCTACATCCGGTCTCGCCGGGCCGAAGGCGGCGTGTCGGTGATGACATGGATCAGCCTGATCGGGGTGTCGCTGGCGGTGTTCGCGCTGATCGCGACGCTGGCGGTGCGGGCCGGCTTTCGCGCCGAGTTCGTCGATACCATCCTTGGCGCCAATGCCCATGTGACGGTCTACCAGTCGCTCGAGGTCGATGCGTCGGGCCAGACCAGCCGGGCCATAAGCGACTATCTCGATCTTGCCGAGCGGCTGCGCGGCATCGAAGGCGTGACCCGCGCCGCGCCGCTGGTGCGCGGTCAGGTCATGGCGAACTTTCAAAATTCCAACACCGGCGTGCAGGTTTTCGGCATTTCACCCGAGGATCTTGGCACAATTCCAAGAATCGCCGATCCGCTGGACAGCCTGGGCGATATCGGCCGGTTCAGCGAGGGCATCGCCGTCGGCTCGGGCGTGGCGCGCGAGCTTGGGCTGAATGTCGGCGACAAGCTGAAGATCATCTCGCCCGATGGCGTGCGCACCGCCTTTGGCACCAGCCCGCGGGTCAATGCCTATGAGGTGGTCTATATCTTTACCGCCGGGCGCTGGGATATCGACCGAACGCGCATCTACATGCCGCTGGATCAGGCGCAGCTTTTCTTCAACAAGGACAACGTGGTGGACGAGATCGAGGTCATGGTCGCCGATCCTGACGCGGTTGACGACCTGACCCCGCAGATCCTCGAAGCCGCGGGCCCGCGCGGCCTGGTCTGGACCTGGCGCGACAGTTCGGGATCGTTCCTGCGGGCGCTGACGGTCGAGGATAACGTGATGTTCGTCATCCTTTCGATCCTGGTGCTGCTGGCCTCGCTCAACATCATCTCGGGCCTGATCATGCTGGTGAAGAACAAGGGCCGCGATATCGGCATCCTGCGCACCATGGGCCTGACCGAGGGGTCGGTCCTGCGGGTGTTCTTCCTCTGCGGCGCCGGCATCGGCACCGTGGGCACGCTGGTCGGGGTGGTGCTGGGCTGCCTGTTTGCCATCTATATCGACCCGATCTTTTCCCTCGTGAATTACGTGTCGGGCGGCGGGGTCTGGGATCCGGCCATTCGCGGCATCTACCAGTTGCCCGCCAAGCTGATGCCGGGGGACGTGCTGTCGGCGGTGATGCTGTCGCTGGGACTGTCCTGGGGGATCACCTATTTCCCCGCCCGCCGGGCAGCGCGGATGAACCCGGTCGAGGCGCTGCGCTATGAGTGAACCCGTGCTGCAACTCGACCGGATCGACAAGACCTACAATCGCGGCAAGCCCAATGCGGTCTCGGTGCTGAGCGGCGTCGAACTGTCGGTCGCGGCGGGCGAGGCGGTGGCGCTTGTCGCCCCGTCGGGCGCGGGCAAGTCGACGCTGCTGCATATCGCCGGCCTGCTCGATACGCCCGATTCCGGCGAAGTGCGGATCCTCGGGCGGCCCATGGCGGGCCTGTCGGACCGCCGCCGCACGCTGGCCCGGCGCGACGAGATCGGATTTGTCTATCAATTCCACCACTTGCTGCCCGAGTTTACCGCACTGGAAAACATCGTTCTGCCGCAGCTTGCCGCCGGGGTGGCGCCAGCCGCCGCCACAAGGCGGGCGCATGAATTGCTGGAACAGGTCGGCGTCGATGCGCGGGCAAACCATCGCCCGGCGGCCCTGTCGGGCGGCGAACAGCAACGCGTGGCCTTCTGCCGGGCGCTGGCCAACCGGCCAAAGCTGCTGCTGGCCGACGAGCCGACCGGCAACCTGGACCCCGACACCTCGGAAAAGGTGTTTGAAACGCTGATGGACCTGGTGCGCGGCTCGGGCCTTGCCGCCGTCATCGCCACCCACAACCTGGCGCTGGCCGACCGGCTGGACCGGCGGCTGCGCCTGACCTCGGGCAGGCTGGCCCCGGCCTGAGCGGCGTGGCACCATGATCCAGATCATGGCGGGCCAGCCGCGTCCGCGCGTAGCCTTGACCCGTGGAAACGAGGGAGACCCGATGATGTTGCGCATTCTGCCCGTGGGGGCGCTCATACTGGCGGCGGCCTGCACGCCCGAGCACTCGGTCAGCGGCCGTCAGGCCTATGAGGAGGACTGCGCCGCCTGCCATGGCATGGATGCCAAGGGCGGCGGATCGTTCGGGCAGCAGCTCATTACCGTGCCGCCCGATCTGACCGGCCTGTCGGCGCGCAATGGCGGGGTGTTTCCGCTCGATTACGTGATGAGCACCATCGACGGGCTGCACCGCGACGCCGGTTTCAGCGCCGCCATGCCGGAATTCGGCGCCGGCGACATGGGCGAGACGGTGATGGTGGGCAGCACCCCGGTGCCTGCGCGGCTGCTGGCGCTGGCGGGCTATCTGGAAAGCTTGCAGGAATAGTCCGGCCGGGTCGCCTCAGACGTCCAGTTCTTCGACAAAGCGGGCGTTTTCCTGAATGTACTGAAAGCGCAGCTCCGGCTTCTTGCCCATCAGGCGCTCGACCAGATCGCCGGTTTCGCCGGGCTCGTCCTCGTCGATGGTGACGCGGATCAGCTTGCGGCTGCCCGGGTTCATCGTGGTTTCCTTGAGGTCCTTGGCATCCATCTCGCCCAGCCCCTTGAAGCGCTGCACGTCGATCTTGCCCTTGCCGCCAAGGCCCTTTTCCAGCCACTCGTCCTTTTCCAGATCGTCCGAGACGTAAAGCCGCCGCGAGCCTTGGGTCAGCCGGTAGAGCGGCGGACAGGCCAGGTAGAGATGGCCGTGATCGATCAGCGGCCGCATCTGGGTGAAGAAGAAGGTCATGAGCAGCGCCGCGATATGGGCGCCGTCCACGTCGGCATCGGTCATGATGATGATCTTGTCATAGCGCAGATCGTCGAGCACGAATTTTGACCCCATGCGCACGCCCAGCGCCTCGCACAGATCGCTGATCTCGGCGTTCTGGCCCAATTTGCCGGAGGCCGCGCCCAGCACGTTGAGGATCTTGCCCTTGAGCGGCAACAGCGCCTGATTCTCGCGGTTGCGCGCCCCCTTGGCCGAGCCGCCCGCCGAGTCGCCCTCGACGATGAAGAGTTCGGTGCCCTCGCGCGATTTCGCGGTGCAGTCGGTCAGCTTGCCGGGAAGGCGCAGCTTCTTAGTGGCGGATTTGCGGGCGGTTTCCTTTTCCTGCCGCCGCATCAGCCGTTCTTCGGCGCGCAGCACCAGGAAATCGAGGATCGCGCCGGCCGATCTGGTATCGGCGGCCAGCCAGTTGTCGAAATGGTCGCGCACCGCGCCTTCCACCAGCCGCTGCGCGTCGGCGGTGGCCAGCCGGTCCTTGGTCTGGCCGACGAATTCCGGCTCGCGGATGAAGCACGACACCATGGCGCAGCCGCCGATCATCAGGTCCTCGCGGGTGATCTGGGCCGCCTTGCGGTTCGAGATCAGCTCGCCATAGGAGCGCACGCCCTTGAGGATCGCGTTCCAGAAGCCCAGCTCGTGGGTGCCGCCATCGGGCGTGTGCACGGTGTTGCAGTAGGATTGCATGAAGCCGTCACGGGCCGGGGTCCAGTTGATCGCCCATTCGACCTTGCCGGGCAGGTCGAACTTGTCGCCGAACTCGACCGTTCCGGCGAAGGGCCGTTCGGAATAGGTCGACATGCCGACCAGCTGCTCGCCCAGATAATCGGCCAGCCCGCCCGGAAAGTGATAGACGGCCTCAAGGGGCGTTTCGCCGTCGTCGATCTCGGTTTTCCAGCGGATCTCGACCCCGGAGAACAGATAGGCCTTGGACCGGACCAGCTTGATCAGCCGCGCGGGCTTGAAGCGGTGGTGGCCAAAGATCTGGTCGTCGGCATGAAAGGTCACGGTGGTGCCGCGCCGGTTGGCGGTGGGGCCGATCTTGGCCACCGGCCCCAGCGAATGGCCGCGCGAAAAGGATTGCTCGTAAAGCTCGCGGTTGACGGCCACCTGCACCACCATCTGATCCGACAGCGCGTTGACCACCGATGCCCCGACCCCGTGCAGGCCGCCCGAGGTCTGGTAGGCCTTGCCCGAGAACTTGCCGCCCGTGTGCAGCATGCACATGATGACCTCGAGCGCCGACTTGCCGGGAAATTTCGGATGCGGCCCGATCGGGATGCCGCGCCCGTTGTCGCGCACCGTCAGCGAGTAATCTGCCTTCAGCTCGACTTCGATCCGGTTGGCGTGACCGGCCACTGCCTCGTCCATCGCGTTGTCGATCACCTCGACGGCAAGATGGTGCAGCGCCCGCTCGTCGGTGCCGCCGATATACATGCCCGGCCGCTTGCGGACCGGCTCCAGCCCCTCAAGCACTTCGATCGAGTTGGCGTCGTAGGTGGCGTGTTCGGCCCCGGAAAGGAGGTCATCGGCCATGGTGGGCTGCTCTTTGTTATTGGTTGTGGGCGCAGTCTAGGTCAGACCGCCGCAGGGTGAAAGATCCAACCCGCCGTCAGTGTCGCTTTGCGCCGCCTCAGACTTCGGCGGCGCGCGCTGCCCACATGGCCTTGAAGGCCGGGCGCGCCTGACAGGCGGCCAGCCAGCCGTTGAGCGCCGGAAAGGCCTGCAGCAGCGTCGGATGCGCCTGCGAGTAGCGCAGCACCTCGGCCATGTTCAGATCGGCCACGGTAAAGCGTCCGCCGACCAGATGGCCATGCGTCGCCAGATGCCCGTCGATGACCTTGAGCGGGCGTTGCAGCGTCTCGGCATGGGCGGCGATCCGGGCCCGGCCTTCGGGCGTGGCAGTGCTGCCGTCGGCATGGGCATACTGGATGGCCAGCGCGGCCGGCTCGACGCTGGCCACCGCGTAGAGGGCCCATTGCTCCATCAGCGCCAGTTCCGCGGCATCGGCCGGGGCCAGCGGGCCGCCCTGCCTGCGCGCCAGATGCAGGGTTATCGCCATCGATTCCGACAAGACCAGATCGCCATCGACCAGCAGCGGGATGGTGCCCGCCGGACTCAGTGCCAGAAACTCGGCCGAGCGGGTGTTGAGCGGCGCGCCGGGCGCCTCGGGGTTGGTGACCTGATAATGCTGGGTGACAGGCACGTGGTCGAGCGTCAGCCCGAGTTCGTTGGCAAGCCAGAACACGCGCGAGGCGCGGCTGCGATAGATACCATAAAGCTTCGGCATGGGTTCCTCGTTTCGGTGGCGGTTCGGGGCGCGCGAAGTCGGCTGGACCCGCGCGCCCCGTTGTCAAGTTGCGCAGCAGCTCAGAAAATGCCCTGAGCGATGATCATCACGACGACGGCGCCGATCCAGAACCCGGCATCGACCATTCGCGCATAGGATGATTTCTGCGAGAAGGTCGCGCCCGAATAGGCCAGCACGGTAAAGGCGATGGTGGCCAGGATGACCGTCCACAGATGGCTGTTGACGGCAGTCACACCCACGAACCAGCTGACCAGCAAGAGGCCGATCATGTTGCTGACCATGGCCCCGACCGGCATTTCCGAGGCGCTTCCGAGTTTTACATGGCTGCCTTCGGCCCATTTGGTGCCGAACAGCATCGGTGAATAGATCAGCCATCCCAGCAGAAACGAGGCCACGGCGCCCACGATGACGCCCAGCCAGCTCACGCCGACAAGAATCTCTCCCATTGGTCCCTCCCTTGGTTTGATCCCTGTCCCGACGCTGACCCCAACGGTCGCGCAAAGCAATGATATGTTTCGCAACTGCACCAAAATGCATGGACCTTGAGCCGCCCGGCAATGCCGGTAGTGTCGGGCGCAAGGGCGCCGGATGGCGGGCCCGGTGGGGGAGTGCGGGGCATGGGGTTCGCGGTGTTCGATCTGGCCGGCTTTGAGGCGGCCACGGGGCGCGACCGGGCCGAGGCCGCCACGCGGCTCGACCGGATCTGCCGCGAGACCGGGTTCGTGGTGTTGCGCGGGCATGGCGTGCCCGAGGCGACCATCGCGGCGGTCTGGGACGCGGCGGGGCGCTTTTTCGCCCAGCCGCCCGAGGCCAAGCAGCAGGTATCGGCGCCATATCCGGGCTATCCCTACGGCTATCTGGGGCCGGACCGCGAAGCGCTGGCCCGTTCCCGCGGCGAGCAGACGCCGCCCGACCTGAAGGAGAGCTTCAACGGCGGCCCCCTGATCGTGCCCGCGGGCATCACCGACCCCGAGGCCCATGCTTTCTGCTACCAGCCCACGCTCTGGCCCGATCTGCCGGGTTTTCGCCCCGCCTGGGAGGCGTATTACCGCGCGATGGAGGCGCTGGCCGGGCGGATCATGTCCGCCTTCGCCGAGGCGCTGGGCCTGCCCGCCGGCTACTTCGCCCCCTTCATCGCCGATCCGATCTCGGCGCTGCGGGCACTGAGCTATCCGGCCAGCCACGGGGTGCCGCTCGACCGGCAGCAGCGCGCGGGCGCGCATACCGATTATGGATCCCTGACCATTCTGCTGCCGCAGGCCGGGTCCCAGGGGTTGCAGATCTGCCGCGCCGATGGCTCATGGGTCGATGTCCCCGCCGAGAGCGGCGCCTTTGTCATCAATATCGGGGATCTGATGGCGCGGTGGACGGCGGACCGCTGGGTCTCGACCCTGCACCGCGTGGTGGCCCTGCCCGATCAGCCGGCGCGCCGGTCGCTGGCCTTTTTCCACCAGCCGGCCTGGGATGCGCTGATCGTGCCGCTGGACGGATCGACGGCCCATCCGCCGGTGCGCTCTGGCCCCTATCTGATGCAGAAGTTCCGCGCCGCCGCCGGGTAGGCCCGGGCGGGTTCGCTCAGCCCGCGATCTCGGCCAGCAGGTCGCAAAGCGGGTTGAGACGGCGGAAGGCCGCTTGCAGACCCGTTGCCAGATCCCCTGAAAGAACGGGCGTCGCGGTGGCGACCAACCCCTTGCGGCGCAGCAGATCGGCCTGCGGGTGGTCTGTCGGATAGGGGGCCGGCACGCGAATGAGTTCGGGCGGGCCCAAGGCGAAACCCGCCTTTGCCACACCCCCAAGAACCGCTTCGATGCGCGGGCCGTCAAGCTCGACCATCCGCCGCCAGTCGGCCAATGGTCCCGGCTCAAACCCCATGAGACCGGCGCCGACGGTGACATGGTCCGGCGAGATGCCGAAGAAGCAGACCGGGTCCTGACGCCCGCCCCGATCTGGGGTCCACATCATGTGCAGATGGGTGTGGTAGGGGGTCTTGTCCCTGGAAAAGCGCATGTCGCGATGCGGTCGGAACAGCTTTGGCGTGACCGCGTGCCCCGTCAGCTCCGCCAGCGGGCCGGTCAGCGCGTCAAGCAGCGCCAGCGCCGGGGCCTTGAGCGCGGCCTCGTAGCGGGCCTTGTTGGCGTCCCACCAGTCCCTGTTGTTGTTGCGCGCCAGGTCGGCGCAGAAGGCCTGCGCATCGGGCACCAGCCGGGCGAAGGGGTCTGGCATGGCAATTCGTCCTCCCTGACCGGCCAACGAGACCAGCCGGGCGGCCCCGCGTCAAGCAGCGCGGTTCCGGTCTGGACCGACCCCGCGATAAGGATTAGAGCACGTCGATGACCCAAATCCACATGACATATCGCCAACATGCGCGCGCCGTCCTGGCGCTTGGCCTGCCGCTGGTGGGGTCGAGCGTCGCGTCTCTGGCCGTGCACATGACCGATACCATCATGCTGGGCTGGTATGATGTGCGCACGCTGGCGGCGGCGGTGCTGGCGACCTCGTGGTGGTTCATCATCTTCATCGTCGGGGCGGGTTTCGCGCAGGCCGTCATGCCGATGGTGGCCGCCGCCGTGGCCGAGGGCGACGAGGTTCGCGCCCGGCGGGTCACGCGCATGGCCGCCTGGCTCAGCATCGGCTATTCGGTGCTGGTCCTGCCCCTGATGTGGTGGTCGGACCGGCTGTTTCTGGCCATGGGCCAGACTGCCGACGTATCGGCCCTGTCGCAGGATTACCTGCGCATCGCCTGTTTCGGGCTGTTTCCGGCCCTGGCGACCTATGTGCTGCGCTCGTTTCTCGGCGCGCTGCACCTGACCGCGATCCAGCTCTGGGTGACGCTGGCGACGGTGGCGCTGAACGCCCTGGCGAATTACGCGCTGATCTTCGGCAACTGGGGTGCGCCGGAGCTTGGCATTCGCGGCGCGGCCATCGCCTCGATCGCGATGCAGACCTTTTCGGCGCTGGTGCTGGGGATCTATGTCCAGCGCAAGCTGCCGCAATACCATCTGTTCCAGCGCATCTGGCGGCCGGATTTCGGCGCCATCCGCGAGGTGTTCCGGCTCGGGCTGCCGATCGGGATGACCTCGCTGGCCGAAACCGGGCTGTTCAGCGCCAGCGCGGTGATGATGGGCTGGATCGGCGAGATGGAGCTGGCCGCCCACGGCATCGCGCTGCAACTGGCGGCGCTGATGTTCATGTTCCACATCGGCATTTCGCAGGCCGCGACCATTCGGGCCGGCGGCGCCAAGGGCCGGCGCGACCGGGTCGAGTTGCAGCGCGGGGCGCTGGCGGCCTTCGGCATCTCGACCGCCTTCGGCCTGTGTGCGGTGATGATCTTCGTGACCATGCCGGGCACGCTGATTTCGCTGTTCATCGACCCCAGCGAGCCGGCGCGGGATACGCTGCTGGCGGTGGGCATCACGCTCGTCTATGTCGCGGCGCTGTTCCAGATGATGGATGCGGCGCAGGTCATGGCGCTGGGCCTGTTGCGCGGCGTGCAGGATACGACGGTGCCGATGTGGCTGGCGGTGATCAGCTACTGGTTCATCGGCATGCCCACCGGCTACGTGATGGGCTTCGTGTTCGACTGGGGCGGCATCGGCATCTGGCTGGGCCTGTGCGCGGGGCTGGGCGCGGCGGCGCTGTCGCTCAACCTGCGCTTCTGGCGCCGGGCGGTGCGGATCGGCGCCTGAGGCGGCTCAGACCGGCAGGTCGCGGCTGTCGGCGATGGCTTCCATGGTGATGAGCGAGGTCACCGTCTCAAGCTCGAGATTCTGGATCAGCCGCTGATAGATGCGGTCAAAGCCGTTCATGTCGGCGGCCATCACCTTGAGCATGTAATCGTAATCCCCGGCGATCCGGTAGATGTCGATGATGCTGTCGATGGCCAGCGCCTCGCGCCGGAACTGGTCGAGCCATGCCTTCGAGTGGTTGCGGGTGCGGATCATCATGAACACCGTCAGCCCCAGCCCAAGCTCGGCCGGGTCCAGCCGGATGGTGCGGCCCTTGATGATGCCGCTTTCCCCCAGCCGCTTGAGGCGCCGCCAGCAGGCATTCTGGCTCAGCCCCACCTGTTCGGCCAGATCGCGCTGCGAGGCCGAGGCGTCGCGCTGGAGCGCGCGCAGCATCTTTCGATCAATTACATCCAGTTCGACTGTCATGGCGTTCATATGACCCAAAACCCTGCCATCTGACAATCAGAAAGGTAAGGTTTGCGCAGCATTTGCCGATTACAAACATCACAACGAGTATCGGAGGCCGCCCATGTCCACATCCACCCTGTTCAGCCGCTTTTCCGACAGCCTGCGCGAGGGCGAGGTGATTGCCCGCCTCGCGGCGGGGCTGATCGGGGACGGGGTGATGCTGGACGGGCCGCTGGGCCCGCATCCGATGGTCTATGCCGATTACGTGGCCTCGGGCCGGGCGCTGCGGCAGATCGAAGACCTGATGATGACCGAGGTGCTGCCCTATTACGCCAACAGCCATACCGAGGGCTCTTATTGCGGCGCGGCCATGACCAATGCGCGCCGCGACGCCCGCGCGGTGATTGCCGAGGCTTGTGGCGCGGATGCGCGCCACGCGGTGGTGTTCTGCGGGGCGGGCGCGACGGCCGGCCTGAACCGGGTGGTGGCGCTTCTGGGTGTGCCTGAGGCGGTTGCGGCCGGGGCGCGGCCATTGATCCTGATCGGGCCTTACGAGCATCACTCCAACATCCTGCCCTGGCGCGAAAGCGGCGCCGAAGTGGTGGAGATCCCCGAGGCCGCCGAGGGCGGGGTCGACATGGCGGCGCTGCGCGCCGCGCTGCTGGCGGGCCAGGGGCGGATGATCGTCGGCAGTTTCTCGGCCATGTCGAATGTCAGCGGCATCGTCTCGGATGTGGATGCGGTCTCGCGGCTGTTGAACCGGCACGGCGCGCGGGTGGTCTGGGACTATGCCGGCGGCGGGCCCTACCTGCCCATCGACATGGCCGCAGGCACCCCGGCGCAAAAGGATGCGGTGGTGACATCGCCGCACAAGTTCGTCGGCGGCCCCGGCGCCTCGGGCGTGATGATCCTGCGCAAGGCCGCCGTGACCCGCGACCGCCCGACCGTGCCGGGCGGCGGCACCGTCCGTTTCGTCAGCCCCTGGGGCCATGACTACCTGCCCGACCTCGCCGCGCGCGAGGAGGCCGGCACGCCCGATGTGCTGGGCGATATCCGCGCCGGTCTGGTCTTTGCGGTGAAATCCGCGATCACCACCGACCTGATGGCGCGGCGCCATGCCGAGCTGCGCGCCCGCGCGCTGGCCGCATGGGCGGATACGCCCGCCATCCGGGTCATGGGCAACCCGCGCGCCCGCGAGGTGCTGCCCGTCTTCTCGTTCCGGATCGAGGCAGCGGATGGCTCGGCGATCCTGCACCAGCAACTGGTGACGCGGATCCTGTCGGATTGCTTCGGCATCCAGTCCCGCGCCGGCTGCGCCTGTGCCGGTCCCTATGGCCACCGGCTCCTGGACATCGGCAAGGACCGATCCGATGCCATGCGCAGCCAGATCCTGGCCGGTGACGACCTGCTCAAGCCGGGCTTCACCCGGCTCAACCTCTCGGTGCTGATGGACGATGCCAAGGTGGCCAAGATCATCGGCGCGGTGCGCGAGATTGCCCGCAACCCGGCGCGCTACCAGCAGCTCTATACCTACGATGCGGCGCTGCGCGATTTCCGGCTGGCAGGTCCGATGGCGGCCTGAAGGCCTAGCTCGCCGCGTCCTTGATCGGGGCCAGCCGCTCGGATTTCTTGCGCACCAGCACCGTGCGCAGGTCATGCATGGCCAGCAGCAGCGCATCGGTCACGTCTTCAAGCTGGTCGTCGGTGGCCTTGGACTGCACCCATTGGGTGGTCAGGTTCAGGTAGTCGATGGCGCGGTGGATGTCGTCGATATCGCGCCGGGCCAGCAGTTCGATCCGCTCGGTCAGCCAGTTGCCCATGACCTCGATATCGCGCGGCGTCAGCTCACGGTCGCCCTGCGGCTTGATCTCGCCGTTGCGGACATTGATGACGGCGATCTGATCCATCTCGATCCGGCGCTGCCGGTTCTCGGTATCGACGCGAAAGACGGCCGCGCCGTTCTCGCGGATCCGAAAATAGTAATCGGGTAGGTCTGCCCCCATGTGCCCCGCACTCTTTGCCTCGCCCCCGAGCGGGGCTTTGGCGGCGACGATAGCAAAGCCGGACCCACCGCGCCAGACCGCAGACGTTGGGGTCAGCCCATGCGCAACGGTGCAGCGCCCAAGCCCTGGGGCCCGGCTACTTCAGCCCGCTGCAAAACTGCACGATCCGCGTGCAGGCTTCCGTCAGCTGCGCGTCAGAAGTGGCGTAGCTGACCCGGAAATTGGGCGAGAGCCCGAAGGCCGCGCCAAACACCA
>CAUJIU010000071.1 GCA_963205075.1 Pseudomonadota bacterium
ATGTCGGTCTACAAGGGCAGCCAGGACCAGTTGCCCGATCCGCGCATCGAGGCGGTCGAGGGCGCGGGCGCGGTGCCCGCCTATCGCGGCATCGCCTATGTGGTGATCGAGGATCTGGATCTCACGCGTTTCGGCAACCGCATCCCCCAGTTCAACTTCGAGGTCATGCGCCCCGCAGGCCCGGACGCCGCCCCCGAGCACAACGACATGGCGCAGGTGGTGCGCGCGGTGGCGCTGCTGCCCGGCAGCGGCGAATACGCGCTGGCGACCACGCCGGTCACCCTCAGCCAGCGCTTTGGCGAGCAGGCGCCGGTCAACACCAACACGCCCTCGGGCAAGACCGATCTGGTCACCTCGCTCGATGCCCTGCGCGACGAGTTGCCCAATTGCGGCTCGGTATCGCTGATCGTGTCCTGGTTCGGCGATGATCTGCGCTGCGGCCAGTGCCGGATCCGCCCCAAGGTCGAGCAGACCGCCACCGATGCCCAGTCCATGCCATGGCGGGCGGGCGGACTGGGCCGGTCGCAGGCGCAGGTGGTGCCCAAGCTTGACGGCGCGGCGGTCTATGGCGGCACGCCCGCTGACGCATCGGTGGTGCAGGCGATCGAGGCGATCCGGGCGCGCGGCAAGGAGGTGGTGTTCTACCCCTTCATGCTGATGGAACAGCTTGCAGGCAATGGCCGCCCCGACCCCTGGACCGGGGCCGGGGACCAGCCCGCCTTGCCCTGGCGCGGGCGCATCACCCTTTCGTCCGCGCCCGGCCAGCCGGGCTCGCCGGACCGCAGCGCCGCGGCCGAGGATGAGGTGGCGGATTTCTTTGGCACCGCCGAGCCCGGTGACTTCCCGGCCTCCGGCACGCAGGTCTCCTATACCGGCCCCGCCGAATGGAGCTACCGGCGCTTCATCCTGCACTATGCCCGCCTCTGCGCCGCCGCCGGGGGCGTGGACGCCTTCTGCATCGGCTCGGAGATGCGCGGCCTGACCCAGATCCGCGGCGCGGGCGACGGCTTTCCGGCGGTCGAGGCCCTGCGCGCGCTGGCGGCGGACGTGCGCGCCATTCTCGGGCCTGCCTGCAAGATCGGCTACGCCGCCGACTGGAGCGAGTATCACGGCTACCAGCCCGAGGGCACGGGCGACAAATACTTCCATCTCGACCCGCTCTGGGCCGATCCGCAGATCGATTTCATCGGCATCGACAATTACATGCCGCTCTCGGACTGGCGCGAGGGCGACGACCACGCCGACGCCCATTGGGGCGCCATCCACGCGCTCGACTACCTGCGCGCCAATATCGCGGGCGGCGAGGGGCATGACTGGTTCTATCACTCGCCCGAGGCGCGCGACGCCCAGATCCGCACCCCGATCACCGATGGCGACGGCGAGGACTGGGTCTGGCGGGTCAAGGACCTGTCGGGCTGGTGGTCCAACCCGCATCACGACCGCATCGGCGGCGCGCGCGCGGCCACCCCCTCGCCCTGGGTGCCGCAGTCCAAGCCGATCTGGTTCACCGAACTTGGCTGCGCTGCCATCGACAAGGGCACCAACCAGCCCAACCGCTTTCTGGACCCCAAGTCATCGGAATCCGGCCTGCCATTCTATTCGGACGGCCGCCGCGACGACCTGATCCAGATGCAATATCTGCGCGCCCATGCCGCGCATTGGTCCGATCCGGCCAACAACCCGCTATCAGGCATCACCGGCGCGCCGATGGTGGATGTCTCGCGGTCCCATGTCTGGGCCTGGGACGCGCGGCCCTATCCGCATTTCCCCGGCAACCGGGCGCTCTGGTCCGATGGCGGCAATTACGCGGCCGGCCACTGGATCACCGGGCGGGCCACCGCGCGCACGCTGGCCTCGGTGGTGGCCGAGATCTGCGCCCGTTCGGGCCTGCAAGAGGTCGATACCTCGCGCCTCTTCGGCATCGTGCGCGGCTTCAGCCTCGCCGAGGTCGGCGATGCCCGCGCCATGCTGCAACCGCTGATGGTGGCCTACGGATTTGATGCCTTCGAGCGCGATGGCCGTTTGACGTTTGTCTCGCGCGCGACGCTTGGACATGTGGCCTTCGATCCCGAGCAGCTGGCGGTCCCTGAGTCCGAGGATGCTGCCTTGACGGTGACGCGCGATCCTGCCGCCGAAGTGTCGGGCCGGGTGCGGCTGAGTTTCATCGATGCCGATGCCGATTATCAGGCCCAGGCGGTCGAGGCGATCCATCCCGATACCGCCACGGTCGGGGTCTCGCGCTCGGAACTGCCGCTGGCGCTGTCGCGCGGGCAGGCGCAGGGCGTGGTCGAGCGCTGGCTGGCCGAGGCACGGGTGGCGCGCGAAACCGCCCGCTTCGCCCTGCCGCCCTCGGCGCGCGGTATCGGGGTGGGCGATATCGTGGCGCTGCCGGGCAGCGTCGCCCGCGGCCTCTGGCGCATCGACCGCGCCGAGGAAGACGGCATGCGCCTGATCGAGGCGGTGCGGGTCGAGCCCGAGGTCTGGCGCGCGCGCGGGCAAGGCAATGACGAGGCCAGCCTGCGCCCCTACCAGCCGCCGGTGCCGGTCGAGGCGATGTTCATGGACCTGCCGCTGCTGACCGGGGCCGAGGACCCGCAGGCGCCGCATCTGGCGGTCGCGGCGCGGCCCTGGCCCGGCGCGGTGGCGCTCTATTCGGCGGCGCAGGATTCGGGCTATGCGCTCAACCGGCTGATGCCGCGCGCCGCCGTGATGGGGCTGACGGAGACCGGGTTTTCCGGCGGCGAGCCGGGGCGGTTCCATCGCGGCGCGGCGCTGCGGGTGCGGCTGGTTTCGGGTGCCCTGTCCACCGCCTCCGAAGCCGATGTGCTGGGCGGCGCCAATGTCGCCGCCATCGGCGATGGCAGCCCGGATGGCTGGGAGGTGATCCAGTTCGCCGAGGCCGAACTGGTCGCGCCCCAGACCTATGACCTGCGCGCCATCCTGCGCGGGCAGGCGGGCACCGATGGCATCGCGCCGCCGGACTGGCCGCCGGGCAGCGTCTTCGTGCTGGTGGACGGGGCGGTCGGCCAGATCGGACTGACCCCGTCACAGGTCAACACCGCGCAGTTCTACCGCTACGGCCCGGCCAGCCGCCCGATTGACGACGCAAGCTACCGCGCCGCCGAATTCAGCTTTCGCGGCAATGGCTTGCGGCCCTATCCGGTCTGTCACCTGGCCGCGCGCGGCGACGGGTCGGGCGGCTACGCCCTGACCTGGACCCGCCGCACCCGGATCGGCGGCGACGACTGGGCCACCGCTGAAGTGCCGCTGGCCGAGGCCGCCGAGGCCTATGCGCTGCGCCTGTTCGTCGGCGGCGCGCTCAAGCGCAGCGTCAGCCTGACCGCGCCGCTCTGGAGCTATCCCGCCGCGCAAGTGGCCGCCGATGGCGCCGGCGCCGGCTTCCGGGTGGAGGTCGCGCAGGTCTCGGACATCTTTGGCCCCGGCCCCTACCGGCGCCTCGTGATCGGCTGACCATGCGCCCGGTGCTGCCGAGCGATCTGCGCGCGGCGGCCGGCGTCCTGCTGGCCGCCCCCGAGGCCGAATGGCCCGCGCTCGCCGCGCAACTGGTCTGGCAGTCCGATACCGCCGACCGCTACCGCAAGCGCCTTGGCAAGGCGCATCCCCGCTTCGGCACCGGGTCGCTCTTGGCCGCCAGCCTGGCGCGGGGCGCGCCCCCCGGTCCGGCATTCATGACCGACCGGGTCAAATGCGCATTGGTCGTGGTCCTGCAGGCTTTGCTGTCCCGTGCCGGCCAGCGGGACTTTACACGTGGCGGTTCCCGCCTGTCTGCGGTAAAATGCGACCGAATTTGCCCCGGAGACCGGCCCATGACCCAGCTCAAGCACAATATCAGCACCGTTGACCCGGTCTGGGAACGCATCTGCGAGGAGGCCCAGACCGCGATCCGGGCCGAGCCGCTGATGGGCGGGCTGATCCATTCCGGCATCCTGCACCATGCCTCGTTCGAGCGCGCGCTGGCCTATCGCATCTCGCTCAAGCTGGCCTCGGGCGAGATGTCCGAGCAGATCCTGCGCGAGATCGCGGATGCGGCCTTTGCCGCCGATCCGGACCTGGGCGCGGCCGCCCGCGCCGACCTCGCCGCCGTGTTCGACCGCGACCCGGCCTGCCACCGGCTGATGCAGCCCTTGCTCTATTTCAAGGGCTACCAGGCGATCCAGTCCTACCGGCTTGGCCATTGGCTCTGGCAGCAGGGCCGCAAGGATCTGGCCTATTTCATCCAGATGCGGGTTTCGGAAATGTTCGGCGTCGATATCCATCCCGCCGCCCGCATCGGGCGCGGCATCATGGTCGACCATGCCCATTCCATCGTCATAGGGGAAACCGCCGTGGTGGGCGACAACGTGTCGATGCTGCATTCGGTGACGCTGGGCGGCACCGGCAAGGAAGATGACGACCGCCACCCCAAGATCGGCAATGGCGTGATGATCGGCGCCGGCGCCAAGGTGCTTGGCAATATCAGGGTCGGCAACTGCTCGCGCATCGCCGCCGGGTCGGTGGTGCTGGAGGAAGTGCCCCCCTGCACCACCGTGGCCGGCGTTCCGGCGCGGATCGTCGGGTCAGCGGGATGCGACCAGCCGTCCATCTCGATGGACCAGATCCTGCACGAGGATTTTCCTCAGGCCGGCGACAGCTGATCGAAGGCTGCCAGCGCCTTGGCCCCGTACATGTAGGACGGCCCGCCGCCCATCATCATCGCCACGCCGACGGTCTCGGCCACGTCCTCGCGCGTGACCCCGGCCTTGATCCCGGCGCGCATGTGGTAGCCGACGCAATCGTTGCAATGGGTCGCGATGCCGATGGCAATGGCGATCAGTTCCTTTTCGCGCTTGGTCAGCGCGCCCTCGTCCATCGTCGCATTGTGCAGCGCGGTAAAACCGGCGCAGGCGTCGGGGTTGATGGCGCGCAGCTTGGCCAGCGCAGATGAGGTGAATGCGAGGTCGGCTTTCCAGTCCATGATCGGGCTCCTGAATGAGTTGGCCCCCTGATCTAGTCGCGGCAGTCGCGGTCTACATTGCGATAGATCAAACTTTTCTAATGTATTTTGCCGGGACGTGGCGTCACATCCCTCGGGCCCGCCGAAAACGGAAACCCCCGCGACCGGCCGGGCGCGGGGGCAAAGCTTTTCGGGGCCGGAAAGGCCGGTCAGGCCAGCATGGCCATCGGGTTTTCCAGGTTGTCCTTGATCGCCTGCAACAGGTCGGCACCCATGGCACCGTCGATCACCCGGTGATCGACCGACAGCGTCACCGACATCACCGTCGCCACGGCCAGTTCGCCATCGGCACCGACGACCGGCTTCTTGACGCCCGCACCGACCGCCAGGATGGCGGCATGGGGCGGGTTGATGATGGCGTCGAAATTGTCGATGCCGAACATGCCGAGGTTGGAGATGGCGAAGCTGCCGCCCTGATATTCCTGCGGCGCCAGCTTGCGCTCGCGTGCGCGCTTGGCCAGGTCCTTCATCTCGGCCGACAGGGCGGACAGGGTCTTGGTCTCGGCGTCGCGCAGCACCGGCGTGAACAGCCCGCCCTCGATGGCCACGGCCACCGCCACGTCGGATTTCCTGAATTGCAGCGTGCGGTCCCCGGCCCAGACGGCATTGGCCGCCGGAACCTGTTGCAGCGCCAGCGCGCAGGCCTTGATGATGAAGTCATTGACGCTCAGCTTGACGCCGCGCGCCTCCAGATCCTTGTTCAGCTGGCCGCGGAACTTCAGGAGTGCGTCCAGCTGGATATCGCGCCGCAGGTAGAAATGCGGCACCGATTGCTTGGCCTCGGTCAGCCGCGCGGCGATGGTCTTGCGCATGCCATCGAGCTTGACCTCCTCGAAGGGCCGGTCGGCATAGGTCTTGAGCACGGTATCGAGCGACGGCCCGGCAGCCCTGGCGGCAGCGGCCGGAGCGGCGGCAGCAGGGGCGGCGGCGGCGGCCGGCTTGGCAGCGGCGGTCGCATTCTCGACATCGGATTTGACGATCCGCCCATGCGGACCCGAGCCGGCGATGGCGGTCAGGTCCAGCCCCTTCTGCCCGGCAATGCGCCGCGCCAGCGGCGAAGCAAACACCCGCTCGCCGTCAGCAGCCTTGAGGGCAGCGGGGGCAGAGGCCGCGACTGCGGCCGGAGCCGGCGCAGCGGCAGGCGCCGCGGCGGCAACCGGAGCAGCCTTGGGCGCGGCCACGTCCGAGGCGCTTTCGCCCTCGGCCAGCAGCACGGCAATGGGGGTGTTGACCTTGACACCCTCGGTGCCGGCGGCGACCAGCAGTTTGCCGACCACGCCCTCATCGACGGCCTCGAACTCCATCGTCGCCTTGTCGGTCTCGATCTCGGCCAGAAGATCACCGGCGGCAACGGTGTCGCCCTCCTTGACCAGCCACTTGGCCAGCGTGCCCTCCTCCATCGTCGGAGACAGCGCAGGCATCAGGATTTCTGTCGGCATTGCGGGCTCTCCTCAGCGATAGGTGACTTGTTTCACGGCATCGACCACTTCGGCGGTGGTGATCAGCGCGTGCTTTTCCAGGTTGGCGGCATAGGGCATCGGCACGTCCTTGCCGGTGCAGTTCAGGACCGGCGCGTCGAGGTAATCGAAGGCATGGGTCATGATATAGGCCGACAGGTGGTTGCCGATGGCGCCGACGGGCCAGCCTTCCTCGACGGTGACGCAGCGGTTGGTCTTCATCACCGAGGCCAGCACCGTGTCATAGTCCAGGGGGCGCAGGGTGCGCAGGTCGATCACCTCGGCCTCGATACCCTCGGCGGCAAGCTTTTCGGCCGCCTCCATCGCGTAGCTCATGCCGATGCCGAAGGACACGATGGTCACGTCCGAGCCAGAGCGCGCGATGCGGGCCTTGCCGAAGGGCACGGTGAAATCGTCCATCACCGGCACATCGAAACTGCGGCCATAGAGGATCTCGTTTTCGAGGAAGATCACCGGGTTGGGATCGCGGATCGCGGTCTTGATCAGGCCCTTATAGTCGGCGGCCGTGTAGGGCATGACCACCTTGAGGCCCGGAACCATGGCATACCATGCCGCGTAATCCTGGCTGTGCTGGGCACCCACGCGGGCAGCCGCCCCGTTGGCACCGCGAAACACCATCGGCGCACCCATCTGGCCGCCCGACATGTAGAGCGTTTTGGCGGCGGAGTTGATCAGGTGGTCGATGGCCTGCATGGCGAAGTTGAAGGTCATGAACTCGACGATCGGGCGAAGCCCGCCAAAGGCCGCGCCGGTGGCGATGCCGGCAAAGCCGTGCTCGGTGATCGGCGTGTCGATCACCCGCTTGGGGCCGAACTCGTCCAGCATGCCCTGGCTGATCTTGTAGGCACCCTGATACTCGCCGACTTCCTCGCCCATCAGGAACACGGTGTCGTCGCGGCGCATTTCCTCGGACATGCCGTCGCGCAGTGCCTCGCGCACCGTCTGCTGCCTGACCTCGGTGCCTTCGGGCCAGTCCGGCGTCAGGTCAACCTTGGGCGCGGCGGGGGCGGCGGCCTTGGCGGGAACCGGGGCGGCGGCAGCCGGGGCAGGGGCCGCGGCGGGTGCGGTGGCGGGTGCGGCGGCGGGCGCTGCAACGGCGCCGACTTCCTCGCCTTCCTCGACCAGCACGGCAATGGGGGTGTTGACCTTGACGCCCTCGGTGCCGGCGGCGATCAGCAGCTTGCCCATCACCCCGTCATCGACGGCCTCGAATTCCATCGTCGCCTTGTCGGTCTCGATCTCGGCGATGATGTCGCCGGAGCTGACCTTGTCGCCTTCCTTGACCAGCCATTTGGCCAGCGTGCCTTCTTCCATCGTGGGCGACAGGGCGGGCATGAGAATTTCGGTAGCCATATCAGTTGTCCTCCGCTGCCGGGGTGATCATCCCGACGATATTTCCCTGACCATCCTCGACATAGGCCGCGCGGCCGACGCCAGGATAGTCCATCGGTGGCAGGGCCTCGGCGCCGCCATTGGCCAGCGCCCAGGCATAGCGCTCGTCACAATCATCAACCTCGAAGGTCAGCGTGCCGCCGCGAACGGGGCTGCCTGCCTTTGGCGCCTCACCCATGCGGCTCATGACGGCTCCGGTCAGGTTGCGGTCAAAGCCATTGCCTTCGATAATGAGGTATTCAATACCCGGGCCCATATCCATTGCATTGAATTTCCAGCCAAAAAGGCCGGAGTAGAAAGCTTGCGCCGCCTTGACGTCGGCTGCGTGAATCTCGAAATGCGGCATCGATCAGGCCTCCGCGTAGATGTCGGTCCAAAGCTCGGACAGGTCCGGCTCGGGGCTCGTCTTGGCGAATTCGGCGCTTTCGTTGACGATGTCCTTGATTTCCTTGTCGATCTTCTTGAGATCTTCCTCGGAGGCATGGTTGCCCGTCAGCAGGATCGAGCGCACCTGCTCGATCGGGTCGCGCTCCTCGCGCATCTTCTGCACTTCCTCGCGGGTCCGGTACTTGGCCGGGTCCGACATCGAGTGGCCCCGATAACGGTAGGTCTTGACCTCGAGGATGTAGGGGCCCTTGCCGGCCCGGCAGAAGGCCACCGCCCGGTCGGCGGCTTCCTTGACGGCCAGCACGTTCATGCCGTCCACTTCCTCGCCCTCGATGCCATAGGCGGCGCCGCGCGCATAGAGCGAGGTGGATTTGGTCGACCGCTTGACCGAGGTGCCCATCGCATACTGGTTGTTCTCGATGACGAAGATCACCGGCAGGTCCCACAGTTCGGCCATGTTGAAGGTCTCGTAGACCTGGCCCTGGTTGGCCGCGCCATCGCCGAAATAGGTGAAGGTGACGTTGTCGTTGCCCTTGTACTTGTCCGAAAAGGCCAGCCCGGCGCCCAAAGGCACCTGCGCCCCGACGATGCCGTGGCCGCCGTAGAAATGCTTTTCCTTCGAGAACATGTGCATCGAGCCGCCCTTGCCCTTGGAATAGCCGCCCGAACGCCCGGTCAGTTCGGCCATCACACCCCTGGCATCCATGCCGCAGGCCAGCATATGGCCGTGATCGCGGTAGGAGGTGATGCGCTTGTCGCCTTCCTTGGCGGCGGCCTCGATCCCGACCACCACCGCTTCCTGCCCGATATAGAGGTGACAGAAGCCACCGATCAGGCCCATGCCGTAAAGCTGGCCCGCCTTTTCCTCGAATCGGCGGATCAACAACATGTCGCGGTAATAGCCCAGCAGTTCGTCGGCAGACACATTGGGTTGCGCTGCGGGTTTCTTGGCGGCCATAAGCCCTCCTCCCAGGTCATCGAAAAATAGTTTAGCCTTAAACTATCTTCTACCCCAACTTGCCGCGAATTGCGAGCGCCAATGTGACGCCCGGTCAATCGGCCAGCGAATAGGAGGGTTGCGCCAGTCGCGTGGCCAGGAAGTGGGGCCGGGAAGTGGGGCCGGGAAGTGGGGCCGGGAAGTGGGGTCTGGCTAGTGGGGCCTGGCTAGTGGACGATGATCTCGTCGGCGCGCGCCATGCCGAGCACGTTGCGCGCCTGCTGGTCGAGCAGATCGAGATCAAGAAACTCGTCCGAAAGCCGGTGGGTGAGGTTCTCCATCCGCGCCACTTCGGCATTCAGGCGCTGCAATTCGGCGGTCAGGTCGGTGGCCTCGGCCTGCACCTCGACCATGCGAAACACCCCGTGATCGCCCTGAACGGCGGTGAAGGCAAAGATCGAACCCAGAACCAGGCACCCCAGCAGGTAGAAGATCGTGCCCATCGAGGGTCGGTTGTGCCGTGCCATTCACTGCCTCTCGGCCGCCTCTGCCGGGCGGTTCGCGGCCAGACTCGCATATCCGATTCGGCTTGGGAATCCCCTTTTTCGCCCCGCCGCCTCAGCTTCCGAACTGGATCTGGGTTTCGATGACGAAGGTCGCCTCGAAACAGTCGATGGTGTTGGCGGTCGAACAGATGGTCCCCTGCGCGGTTGCAGCCAGGTTGCCATAGCTGGCATCAGGGTCGTCGCGGTCGAAACGGCTGATCTCGAAGGTAATCAGCCCCGTCTGCCGGGGCGCGTCGATATCCTCGTCGATCAGGCTGACCTCGGCGGCGAAGGTGCCGGTGGTGTAGCCGGTCACGTTGACCCGGAACAGGATCCGGCCGTCAAAGCTGTCAGGGTCGGTATAGCCCAGGACCGACAGCCGCTGCGGCCCGGTGCCGTCATTGTCCTTCGTCACCCAGGCCGAGGCATCGAAGGCCCCGATCGAGAAGTCATAGGTGGTCCAGACGATCCGGTCGCCATCGCCCTCGCCGCTGATCGTCCCCATCTTCGGCGGGCCATCGACCCACCACGAGGGATCGCCCTCCGAGAGCGGGATACTGTCTTGCGCCAGCGCGCCGGTGCCGGACACCAGCCACATCAGGACCAGGGCGGCTTTCATGGTGAGATCTGTCGGCATGTCCTAGTCCCTCCTGTCGAGCAGAATTTCGTCGAAACTGCCCTCGATCATCACGCAATCGGCGGCCGGGCGGCTGTCGCCCGAGGCCGCCGGGTCAAGGCATGCCTCGCCGGAATAGCTGCCGGCAATACTGAAGCCGCCGTCGGGCAGCGCCTCGAACCCGGTCAGGTCGATCCGCGCCCCGGTCGCGCCGGTGCTGTAGCTGTAACCCTGCGACCGGCCCGCACCAAGATCGACAGTGACCGCGTAGACCGCCTTGCCCGCAAGGGGGCTCGCGGCCAGCAGACCGGCAGCCAGGGCCGGGTCATCGGCTGCAAGCGGTGTCTCGAAATAGAGGTAATGCCCATAGTCCCAGCTTTTCGGCGAGCCGGACGCAGGCAGATAGACCGCGGCCCGCCCGTCGGTCAGCTCAAGGATGCTTGCCACTTCGGCGCTGTCGGTCGGCGGGTAGATGATCGCCGTTTGCGGCATCTCGTTCATGGTCCAGAGCGGCATCGCCCGGCCGTCGATCCTGACATGCATCTGCTCGCCGGGGGCATCCAGGCAGGCGGCCAGGCCGAGAGGGGCCAACAGAACGGGTGAAAATCGCATCGGTACCAAACCCTGAACTACCTGAAAAAACGCCGATTCAATGGATCAGGCGATCGAGGCGCGATAGATGCTGTCGATGGCGCCGCCCAGCACCGCATCAAACTCCGCATCCGACTGCCGCGCGCCCAGTCCTTCGGTCAGCGCCCGGCTGAACGAGGCGATCATGCCGGAATTGCGGGCCAGCAAGGCGTTGGCCGCGTCGCGCGAATAGCCGCCCGAAAGCGCCACCACCTTCAGCACGCCCGGATGGTCCACCAGCGGCTTGTAGAAATTGTCGACCGACGGCAGCGACAGCTTGAGCATCACCTGCTTGCCCGCCGGGAAGGCATCGAGGTGGCGCAGGATCTCGTCGCGCAGCATCGCCTCGGCCTCGGCCTTGTCCTTGATCGAGATGGTGACTTCGGGCTCGAGGATCGGCATCAAGCCATGACCCAGCACCTGGTCCCCGACCGCGAATTGCTGGTCGACCACCGCCGCGATGCCCTTGCGGTTGGCTGCCGAGATCACCGAGCGCTCCTTGGTGCCGAACACGCCGGCCCCGGCCGCGCGCGCCAGCAGCGCATCCAGCCCCGGCATCGGCTTCATCAGCTGGCAGCCCTCGGCCTCGGTCTCCAGCCCCTTGTCGATCTTGAGAAAGGGCACGACATGGCGCTGGTCCCACAGGTAGCGCGCGGTCGGGATGCCGTCGATGTCGCAGTCCATGGTCATCTCGAACAGGATGGCGCCGCCGATCTTGTCGCCGGTGAAGGCGGGCGACTTGATGATGCGGGTGCGCATGGCATGCATCAGGTCGAACATCTCGGCCTGAGAGGACCAGTCCTTGTCGGTCAGGCCATAGAGCCCCAGCGCCTTGGGCGTCGATCCGCCCGACTGATCCAGCGCCGCGATGAAACCCATGCCCTTGCGGACCTGTTCTGCCATGGCCTTGTTCATGCTCGTCCCCCTGATGCGGTTGTCCGCCCGATGCTATTGAACCGGGCGGGGGCTTTCAATGCGCCTCAGCCTGCAAGTGCGGCGACGCCGGGCAATTCCTTGCCCTCCATCCATTCGAGAAAGGCGCCGCCCGCGGTCGAGATATAGGTGAAATCGGCCGCGGCCCCGGCCTGGTTGAGTGCCGCGACCGTATCGCCGCCGCCGGCAACCGAGATCAGCAGCCCCCGCCGCGACAATTCGCCCGCCTTGCGCGCGGTGGCATTGGTGGCCGCGTCGAAGGGCGCGATCTCGAAAGCGCCGAGCGGGCCGTTCCAGACCAGCGTCTTTGCCCTTTCAAGCACCTCGCCGATATAGGCCACGGTCTGCGGCCCGGCATCGAGGATCATCGCGTCATCGGGGCAGGCATCGGGCGCCAGCACCTCATGCGCGGCCCCGGCCCTGAACTCGCGCGCCACCACGATGTCGCGCGGCAGGATCACCTCGCAGCCCAGCTTGGCGGCCTTGGCCAGGATGTCCTGCGCCGTGTCGGCCAGATCGTGCTCGCACAGCGACTTGCCGACATTGAAGCTCTGCGCCGCCAGAAAGGTATTGGCCATGCCGCCGCCGATCACCAGATGATCGACCTTGGTGACCAGGTTGCCCAGCAGGTCGAGCTTGGTCGAGACCTTGGCCCCGCCAACCACGGCCACCACCGGCCGTTTCGGGCTGCCAAGCGCGGCGTCGAGCGCCCCCAGCTCCTCGGCCATCAACAGCCCGGCGCAGGCGGGCAGCAGGCGCGCCAGCGCCTCGGTCGAGGCATGGGCGCGGTGGGCGGCAGAAAAGGCGTCGTTGCAGAACACGTCGCCATTGGCGGCCAGGGCTGCGGCGAAATCGGGGTCGTTCTGTTCCTCGCCCGCATGAAAGCGGGTGTTTTCCAGCAGCACCACATCGCCCGCCTGCATCGCCGCCACGGCGGCCCGCGCGGGGGCGCCCACGCAGTCGGACGCGAAGCCCACCTTCTGCCCCAGCGCCGCTTCCAGCGCCGGGCGGATCAGGGCCAGCGACATCTCGGGCACCACCTTGCCCTTGGGCCGGTCGAAATGCGCCAGCAGCACCGGCAGGCCACCGGCGGCCTGAATGGCCCTGAGGGTGGGGATGATGCGGTCGATGCGGGTGGTATCGGTCACCTGGCCGTTTTCGACCGGCACGTTGATATCGACCCGCGTCAGCACCCGCTTGCCCGCCAGCTGCATCTGATCCAGTGATTTCCAGCCCATCCGAGCACTCCTGCATGTTATCCGATAACGGCTTCTCGTTATCGCTTGTGGGCCCAAGGTCAAGCACTCTGACTTGGCATTCGCCTCGCTGGGTCTTATGTCACGGGGCAGGCAATCAGTAGGAGGGCCTTATGGCCGATATCAAGGATCCGGAGAACACCATCATCATCACGCTCAAGGACGGGCCGGTGGTGATAGAGCTTCTCAAGGACGTGGCGCCCAAGCATTGCGCCCGGATGAAGGAACTGGCGCGCAACGGCGCCTATGACAACGTGGCATTCCACCGCGTGATCGAAGGCTTCATGGCGCAGACCGGCGACGTGGCCAACGGCAACATGGAAGCGGATTTCAACCTGCGCCGCGCCGGCACGGGCGGATCGGACCTGCCGGACCTGCCGGCCGAGTTCTCCAAGCTGCCGCATGACCGCGGCACCATCGGCGCGGCACGTTCGTCCAACCCGAATTCGGCCAACAGCCAGTTCTTCATCAACTTCAAGGACAACCACTTCCTGAACGGGCAGTACACGGTCTATGGCCGGGTGCTGTCGGGGATGGAGCATGTGGACAAGATCGTCCGGGGCGAACCCCCCGCCAATCCTGACCGCATGATCAGCATGAAAGTCGCATCAGATGCGTAAGCTAGCCTTTGCTCTTGCCATGATGGTCGCCTCTCCGGCGCTGGCCACCGGGCTCGAGATCGACGTGGCGGGCCAGGCCAATGGCACGATCGTCATCGACCTTTACGACGATGTCGCGCCCAACCACGTGGCGCAGATCACCCAGCTGGCCAATCAGGGCGCCTCTAACGGCGTCGTGTTCCACCGGGTGATCGACGGTTTCATGGCCCAGACCGGCGACGTGCAGTTCGGCCGCCAGGGCGGCGATCTGTCGATGGCCGGCATGGGCGGGTCGACCCTGCCCAACATCGCGGCCGAATTCTCCAGCATTCCGTTCCAGCGTGGCACGGTCGGCATGGCGCGCTCGCAGGATCCGAACTCGGCCAACAGCCAGTTCTTCATCATGTTCGAGGCCGATGACCGGCTCAACGGCCAGTATACGGTGATCGGCGAAGTCATCTCGGGCATGGAGATCGTCGATACGATCCGCCGCGGCACCGGCCCCAACGGCATGGTGACCAGCCAGCCCGACGTGATGGTCTCGGTCCGCGTGATCCACTGATTCAAGGCGCGGGGCCGGCCCGTCCGGCCCCGTCCGGCCCCGTCACCTCCGCCCGAAGCGGGCCTTCCGCGGCCCGCCCGCAGGGGGCAAGCTGAGGCGGACCCCGACCCAAGTGCCCCCCATGCGACGGCTGCCCCTCTCTGTGGCGGCCGTCAGGACCAGCCCCGCCATTGCCGCCGAGCCCGCCTTCAACCGCCCCAACGGCGCCATTTGGTATGTTCGTCATGACGGTTCGTTCCGGCCGTTCCTCCATGCCACCGGGCTGCCGCCCCATTGCCGGCGTCCTGCGGGTCGCGACGTGGTGCATGACGCGATGTTCGCCCTTCACGCTTTCCG
>CAUJIU010000072.1 GCA_963205075.1 Pseudomonadota bacterium
ACCGGGCGCTGGTGGTCGGGGATCAGCCGCCATGCGGTATCCGGGATCGCGGTTTCCGCGCCGTCGCGGGCGACGATGGTAAACTCGGTGATGGCGTTGACCGGCGCCACGGGCAGCGTCGCGAAGCCGCCCTCGCGCCACTGGGTCACCACCCAGACGAAATCGCGCTCGATCAGGATCTTGCCGATGCGCGCCTCGATGGCGGCAATGGCCGCGCGCAGATAGGTTTCGATCAGCCCGTCCTGCAGCGCATCGTCGTCGAAGCCGGAGCCGAGGCGCAGGTGATCCCTGAACTGGGCGACCGGCAAGACGGCCTGCGGCAAGGCGGTCACTTCGGTGAGCATCATGGAAATTCTCCGGTTGCCGGGACGGGTGCCCCAATGGTCGGTCGGTTGGAAGGAGGGGGCCGGGCGCGGATCGCCCGACCCGGCCCGCTTGTCAGGCGGTGGCGAACTTCAGCAGCTTGATGGCGCCAAAGTCGCTGACCGCGCCGCCGACGCGCTTGGTGGCGTAAAACAGCACATGCGGCTTGGCCGAGAAGGGATCACGCAGCACCCGCAGGTCAGGCCGCTCGGCGATGGTGTAGCCGGCGCCGAAATCGCCAAATGCGATGGACAGGCTGCCGGCGGCGATGTCGGGCATGTCCTCGGCGATCAGCACCCCGTAGCCCAGGAGCCGTGCAGGCTCGCCGGAGGCAAGGCTGTCGCTCCACAGGAAGCGGCCGTCATTGTCCTTGAGCTTGCGGATCACCCCGGCGGTGCGCGAGTTCATCACGAAGCTGGCGTTGGCGCGGTATTCGGCGCCCAGAGCATAGACCAGGTCGATGATGGCATCGGCCGGGTTGGTGCTGTCCAGCGCCCCGCTGGCCCCGGTCGGCACATAGCCCAGCGAGCCCCAGGCCCAGACATCGTTGTCGACGGTGGGATAGGTCAGGATGCCCTTGGGCTTGTCCACCCCGTCGCCCGAGACAAAGGCCTGCGCCTCGGAGCGGGCGAACTTGTCGGCGATGCGGCCGGCCAGCCAGCCCTCGATATCGAAGGCGCTGTCATCGAGCAGCCGCTGCGAGACCTTGGGCAGCGCCGACAATTCGTGCAGCGCAATGGTGATGCGGTCGATCTGCGGCGTGCCGGTCTCGGTCGCGGCGGCAGCCTCGGTGGCCCAGCCGGAACCGGCCTCGGAATGGTCGACCAGCACGTCATAGGAGCCGCCATCGACATTGACGACATTGGCGATGGCGCGGATCGAGGCGGTCGAGGACAGGGTGCCGCGAATGGTGGCGGCGGTCTGAGGATCGACCAGATAGCCGCCGTCGGCGGCCACGGCGGTGCTCATGGCCTTGCCGTCAAGCGCCAGCTCGCGCAGGCCATCGTCATCGCCCGAGCGCAGATAGGCGGCAAAGGCCTTCTGGTGCGGGGCTTCGGTTTCGGCGGCGGCGGACAGAGCCGGGCGGCCAGCCATCAGGGATTTGCGGTCAAGCTTGGTCATACGGTCTTCCTGGGTTTGCAGTTTGCGGTTGATGGTGCTGGAGAAAGTCTTGAATTCGCTCAGGAACCCCGCCATGGCGGCGGTCAGTTCCTCGGCCGGGGTCACACCCTCCCCGGCCCGAGCCCTGGTCTCGGGATTGCTCATCTTTGTGCTCCTTCTACGGTCGGGCGGTGGGCCTCAGCCCTGCGCGAGGTGGCGGGCTGCCGCCTCGAACATTCTGCTCAGCGCCCGCAGGTCAGCCTGCGGCGCGGGATCTTCGGATTTGGCGGCGACGCGGGCCTCGGGCAGCATCGGGAAGGTCACCAGCGACACCTCCCACAGCTCGACCTCGACCAGGCGCCTGCCGCCGGTTTCGGACTTGGTGGCGCGCAAGGTGCGGTAGCCGATCGACAGGCCGTCGATGGCCCCGCAGGCGATCAGCGCCGCGGCCTCGCGGCCCCGGTCCACCTCGGTCAGGATCCGGCCCTTGACGTAAAGACCGCGCGCGTCCTCGCGCACCTCGTCCCAGACCCCGATCGGCTGCGCCGGGTCATGCTGCCAGAGCATCCTGACCCGCCCGCCACCGGCGCCAAGGCGGGCCAGCGTCCCGGTATAGGCGCCGGCCTCGACGATATCGCCGCCCTGGTCGGGTTTGCCGAACAGCGAGGCATAACCCTCGATCAAGGTGCCGTCGGTGACGGTCAGATTGGTGCCCAACCGGCAGAATTTGTGTTCAAGCTGCATCATCGGTCCTCAGACAAGGGTGACAAGTTGGGCGGCGGCCAGGACCGCGCCCAGCCCCATGGCCAGCCAGAGCTGGCGCTCCAGCCGGGCGATCATGGTCTCGATCCGGGCCAGCCGGGCGTCGATCTGGGCAAACCAGAAATCCGAGCTGCCCTGCGGCAAACGCCGGGCAGCGGCGATGTCGATGACCTTATCCTGCATCGCCGACCTCAAGCGGAGGCAGCCCCAGCAGGGCGCGCTTTTCGGCCTCGGTCAGAAAGCTCGCCTCGCTGATCCGCCGCCACTGCGCCTCGCGTTCGGTCGCCAGCGCCGGCACCTGGTCGAGATCGGGGCGCAGGTCCAGCACCTCGCCGCTGAAATCCGAGAGCCAGTCGGCCAGCGCGCTGGTGACGCGGGTGGCCAGCGGCAGCACGGTCAGGCGGTAGAAGGCGCGGTTGGCTTCCTGGTAGTTGGCGTAAGTCGCGTCGCCCGGAATGCCCAGCATCATCGGCGGCACCCCGTAGGCGGTGGCAATCTCGCGCGCGGCGGCCTCCTTGGTCTTCTGGAACTCCATGTCGGAGGGGCTGAAGCCCATCGGCTTCCAGTCCAGCCCGCCCTCCAGCAGCATCGGCCGCCCGGCATTGCGCGCGCCCTGATGCTGGGTCTCCATCTCGGACAGGAGCCGGTCATACTGGTCCTGGCTCAAGGAGGCCTGCCCGTCGGCGCCGCGATAAACGATGGCGCCCGAGGGCCGCGCGGCATTGTCCAACAGCGCCTTGGACCAGCGCGAGGCGCTGTTATGCACCTCGACCGCGCTGGCGGCCGCCTGCATGGGCGAAAAGCCGTAATGGTCATCCTGCGGGTGAAAGCTGCGGATATGGCAGATGGGCGAGGCGCCCTCGGCCACGGCAAAACGGTGGGTGCGCGCGCCCACGACATAGTCATAGGCCACCGGCCAGCCATCGGCGCCGGGCACCAGATTGACCCGGTCCGAGCGCAGCACGTGCAACTCGGCGGGCACCGCGTCATGGCCGACCGCCTCGACATAGGTATTGCCGGTCAGCAGCAGCTGGCCATAGACGGCCTCCAGCAATTCGGCGCGGCCCTGCGCGGCATTGGGGCGGGCGATCAGGTCCAGCACCGGATGCGCCTGGTAGCGCCGCTCGCGGTCCTGCAACACCAGGGGCAGCGCCGCCGCCGCCTCGGAGATGATCTTGACCGCGCGAAAGCCCACCGGGTTGCCGGTAAACCCGGCGCGCGTCAGCGAGGCGGCGTCACGCGGACCCCAGACCGAGCGCCCGCCCGTCGCCCATGCGATGACCTTGCCGGTCGCCGAAGCCTTGGCCTCGGGCGGATATTCCGCCGCGTCCTGCCGCTTGAAGAAGTCGAACATGCATCTCTCCTTGTCGGCCGGTCCGGGGGGCCGGCTTCGTTCGGTCTGGCCACTATCGGTCCAACTCACCAAGAACGGTTGAACCCACCGCGCGGTGGGGGGCGCAACACCGCGCCGCCCCATGGGTCAGAGCATCCGCAGCCGCGGGGCGCGCCATTTGGCCACCGGCTCGACCAGCGCCTCGTGCAGGGCCCAGACCAGCGCATCGACGCGGTCGGGCGAGCCCTGCCCCTGAAAGCCGCGCGTGGTCATCTGGCACATCTGGTCCTCCAGATCGCCAAGCCCGCGCGCATGGAACACCCGGCCCTGCTCGTAGAGCGCCGCCGCCGGTTCGGCGCGCATCACCTTGCCCCTGGTGGCGCGCACCGCCTTGTAGGAGATCAGCGGCTCGATCTGGCGCACCACCTGTTCCACCAGCGCGCCGCCCTGGTTGACTTCGGCCACCAGCCGCTCGGCGCTGTGCCGGTGATAGGCCGCCACCGCCGCGCGCGCCCAGTCTGCCGGCGAGGCGGCGCTGACGGTCGCATCCTCGATCACATAGGCGCGCCAGTCCTGCGGCGGGCCCTTCATGGTCACGCCCACCACCACGATGCCGCAATCGTCCGATGCCCGGTGCCCGGTGACCGGCGGATCGACCGCCACCACCACCCGGTCGCAGACCGGCACCGCATCGACCTGGGCGGCGGCCAGCGCGGCATCGGTCCAGAGCGCCCCTTCGGCGTCCGACAGCAGGATGCCGTCCAGTTCCTGCCGCCCCAGCCGCGTGCCGGCATAGCGCCGGCGCACCTCATCGAGAAAGCCCTCGGCCAGATGCGCCCGGTTGGCCTCGGTCGGGGCATGGGTGGTGACGGTCGAGGGGCGCGAGAGCAGGTCGCGCAGGGCCGGGGTCGAGCGGGGGGTGGTGGTGACGCAGGCCTGCGGATTGTCGCCCAGCCGCAGGCCGAATTGCAGCATGTCCCAGGCATCCTGCCCGCGCTTCCACTTGGCCAGTTCGTCAACCCAGGCCGCATCGAATTGCGGCCCGCGCAGCGCCTCGGGCTCATGGGCGGAAAACACCTGCGCGGTGGCGCCGTTGGGCCAGACCAGCATCCGCCGGGTGGCGATCCAGTCGGGCCTGCGGTCAGGCGGCGAACAGGCGAGGATGCCGCTTTCGCCAAAGACCATCACCTCGCGCGCCTGATCCAGCGTCTCGCCGATCAGCGCCACCCGCCGCGCCCGGCCCGGATCGCGCGGGCCGGCACCCTCGACCTGCGCGCGCACCCATTCGGCCCCGGCTCGGGTCTTGCCGGCGCCGCGTCCGCCCAGAATGACCCAGCTGCGCCAGTCGCCCTCGGGCGGCAGCTGATGTTCCAGCGCCCAGAACTCGAACAGGTAGGGCAGCCCGGCCAGTTCCGGCCCGGTGAGGCTGTCAAGGAACTCAGCCTGCACCCGAGGCTCGGCGGAGCTGATCCAGCCGGCCCCGAATCTGGTCCCTGACGGCATCGAAGTCGATCTCTCCGGCGCGTGGGCCGGCTTGGGTCTTGCTGCGTAGCTCATGTAGCTTGGCCTCCATTGCCAGAGCCCGCCCCAGAAGGGTTTCAAGCTCGGCCAGTTTCTTGAGGATTTCGGGAAGGATGCCGGTATCGTCGGCTCGTGCCAGCTCCAGCATGTCCTGAATCGTGGTGGTTACCGAGCGAAACAGGACAGCCGAGGAAGCAAGGCACCGGCTCAGGTCGAGGGCGACGGTCTGTTCCGCCGCCGTCTGGGGAGGTTCGGTCATGCGCGATGGGGCCTCTGGGTTGATCGCCGGACTTGCGCAAACGAAAGGGCGGCCCGAATGAACGGACCGCCCTTGGTTTTCTGCCAGCGTATTACAACCTATACGTGCAATCGTCCCGGATGTCAAGATCGGGGTCAGGCCATGCGCGCGCTACCGAGTTGAAACTCCTAACGATTTCCTAATTGCCGCTGGCGCCGTCCTCGGCTGCGGCGGCGGCCGCGGCCGCCTCGGCGGCCTGCTGCGCCTCGATCTCGCGCCAGCGGGTCACGTTGCGGTTATGCTCGTCCAGCGTCTCGGCGAAGGCATGGCCGCCGGTGCCGTCGGCAACGAAGAAGATGTAGTCGGTCACCTGCGGATTGAGCGCCGCCTCGATGCTGGCGCGGCCGGGATTGGCGATCGGCGTCGGCGGCAGGCCCACGATCAGGTAGGTGTTCCACGGGGTTTCGCCGCGCAGCTCGCTCTGCCGCAGACCGCGCCCCAGCACGCCGCGCCCGTCGGTGACGCCATAGATCACGGTCGGGTCGGTTTGCAGCGGCATTCCACGATCCAGCCGGTTGGCAAAGACGCTGGCCACCAGCCCGCGCTCGTCGGCAACGCCGGTTTCCTTCTCGATGATCGAGGCCAGGATCAGCGCCTCCTCGGGCGAATTGACCGGCGTGTTCTCGGACCGCTCGGCCCAGAGCTCGGCCAGGGTCGCCTGCTGTTCGGCGGTCATGCGGTCGAGCACCTCGGTGACCGGCGTGCCCGGCGTGAACTCGTAGCTGTCGGGCGCCAGCGTGCCCTCGGCGGGCCGCTCGGCAATGTCGCCCTCCAGCGTGTCGATGCCATTGAGCGTGGTCATCACCTGCCAGCTGGTCACCCCCTCGGCCACCACCACCCGGTAGCGGGTATCGGCATGTTCCCTGACCGCCGCATATTCGGGCGGGGCGGGCGTGGCCGGATCGAACTCGGCCAGCGTCACGAAGCGGCTGGTGGCGGGGTCAAGCTCGCGCACCTGCACCTCTGACCCGGCAACCCCGATGCGATAGACCACCTCGGTGCCGCAGGTGCTGGCGCCGCCACGGGTCACGATATCGACGATCTGGCTCATCGCCGAACCGGCCGGGACCAGATAGCTGCCGGCCTTGAGATTGTCGGCCTTGTCCGAGTAATCCGCCCCGATGCGGAAAATGGCGCCCGACGAGATGGCGCCCCGCGCTTCGAGGTCACGGCTCACCGCCCGCATGTTGGTGCCCGCGCTGACCTCAAGGCAGATCGAACTGGCCAGCGGGCCGGGCGCGCTGTACTGCTTGGAGCCCCAGGCCACCACGCCTGCCAGCAGGAACAGCACCACCACGAAGAAGGTCAGCGCGTTGGACGCGACATGCTTCCACATCAGCGCGGCTTCCCGAACACGACGCTGGCATTGGTGCCGCCAAAGCCGAAGGAGTTGGACAGCGCATGGTCGATCTTGCGCACCCGCTTGGCGTTGGGCGCCAGGTCCACGGCGCTTTCGACGGCGGGATTGTCGAGGTTGATGGTGGGCGGCGCCACCTGATCGCGGATCGCCAGGATCGAGAAGATCGCCTCGATGGCACCCGCCGCGCCCAGCAGGTGCCCGGTCGCCGACTTGGTCGACGACATGGTCACCTTGCCGGCGGCATCGCCCATCATCCGCTCGACCGCGCCCAGCTCGATGGTGTCGGCCATGGTCGAGGTGCCATGGGCGTTGATATAGTCGATATCGGCGGGCTGAAGCCCGGCATCGGCCAGGGCCGCGCGCATCGAGCGTTCGGCGCCCTCGCCATCCTCGGCGGGCGCGGTGATGTGATAGGCATCGCCCGACATGCCGTAGCCCAGCACCTCGGCGTAGATCCTGGCGCCGCGCGCCCTGGCGTGCTCGTATTCCTCCAGCACCACGATGCCCGCGCCCTCGCCCATGACGAAACCGTCTCGGTCGGCGTCATAGGGGCGGCTGGCCTTTTGCGGCTCATGCGCGCGCTTGGTCGACAGCGCCTTGCAGGCGTTGAAGCCGGCGATGCCGATCTCGCAGATCGCGGCTTCGGCCCCGCCGGCAACCATCACATCCGCCGCCCCGTACTTGATCAGCCGGGTGGCGTCGCCGATGGCATGGGCGCCGGTCGAACAGGCGGTCACCACCGAATGGTTGGGGCCCTTGAACTTGTAGCGGATCGAGACCTGCCCCGAGACCAGATTGATCAGCGCGCCGGGGATGAAGAACGGCGAAACCCGGCGCGGACCCTTGTCGCGCAGCAACAGCGCGGTTTCGGCGATGGAGTTCAGCCCGCCGATACCCGAGCCGATCATCACGCCGGTGCGCTCGCGGCCGGCCTCGTCCTCGGGCATCCAGCCGGAATCCTCGACCGCCTGCTGGGCCGCCGCCATCCCGAACAGGATGAAATTGTCGACCTTGCGCTGGTCCTTGGGCTCCATGTAGCGGTCGGCGTTGAAGGTGCCGTCGCTGCCATCGCCGCGCTTGACCTCGCAGGCATAGTTGGTCGCCAGACCGCTGGCGTCGAACTGGGTGATGGTCCCGGCGCCCGACTGGCCGGCCAGAAGCCGCGTCCAGCTTTCCTCGACGCCATCGGCAAGCGGTGTCACCAATCCGAGCCCGGTCACGACAACACGACGCATATTCTGTCCTCACCCTGGTCAATGTTTCCGCCCCTGATAGCCCAGCCCCCGACATGGGAGCAAGGGCAGAGGGATTAACCGGCCCGAAACCGGCAGGCGCTAAGGTCGCGACGGGTCAGGAGATGTCCGAATGCGCCGCGCCCCGATCTTGCTGTGCCTGCTGGTCCTGCTGGTTGCGGGGCCGGCCGTCGCGCAGGCCCGGCAAGCGTCGGGCGCCTGTTCGATACTTGATACGCTGGGCCAGATCGACCAGGCGGTCGCCGGGCTGGTGGCCAACGAACCGGGGCCGGCCACCGCCCGGCACCGGTCCGAGCTTGCGCGGCTGTTGCTGCGGATCGACGCCAATACCGTCACCTACGGGCTGCAAGCGCAGATGACGCCGACCAGCCTCGCCTATGTCCTGAGCTATCTCGAGACGGTGCAACGGCTGTCCGACCTGGTCGGGCAATCGGGCGCGGGCGCGGCGGCGGGCTTCATGGGCGACCCGGTCCGGATGATCCAGGCGCGGCGGTTGCGCGACCTGGCCACGCGCTCGGGCTGCGAGCCGGGCCCGCGGTCCCGCGCGGCGGCGCCACGCGGCGGCCCCGGCGGCATCCTGTCAGCGCTGCGGGCCGGCATCGGCCTTGGCGACATGCCGGTCGGGCTGGCCGCCGGGCTGATCCTGCTGGGGCTGGCCTCGATCTATCCGATCCTGCGCATCACCGGCCTGGTCTCGCGCCGCAACCAGCGCCGGCGGCGGCGGCACCTGTGCCATATCGATACCGTCTTGCGGGTCGACCGCGAGGAATTGCCCGCCGAAGTGCTCGATATCAGCTGCAACGGCGCCAAGATCCGCCTGACCAGCCAGACCACGCCCGCCCTGCACGCCCGCGGGGCGATCCTGCTGGGCGGCGGCTGGCAAAGGGTAACGGTGCGCTGGTGCAACAGCCAGTATCTGGGCCTGCGCTTTCAGCGCGCCCTGCCGCTCACGGCGATGGACGGGCTGCTGCACGGCCACGGGCCACCAACGAAAACGGCACCCCGTGGGGTGCCGCTCGCGGGTCACTGAAAGGGCAGTTACTGCGCTTCGGTGATGAATTTCACGGCGTCGCCGAAGGTCTGGATGGTCTCGGCGGCATCGTCCGGAATCTCGATGCCGAATTCCTCTTCGAATGCCATCACCAGTTCGACGGTGTCGAGGCTGTCGGCGCCCAGATCATCGATGAACGATGCGGCTTCGGTAACCTTGCCGGCTTCGACGCCCAGGTGTTCCACAACAATCTTGCGTACGCGGTCTGCGACGTCGCTCATAGTAAGTCCTCACGTTTTTCTGGGCAGATGCCCGTTTCTTGGCTTCGCCCCCGCGGGGCCACTCGTTGCCCGTCCGGGCCATGCCGCACAGCATCCAGATGCGGACGCTCCGGCCAATCCTGCTGCGCTATACCAGAGAATCCGAACAAGGCAAACGCTTTCAGAACTCGGCCCGGCGCACTCAGATCATCGCCATTCCGCCGTTGACATGCAAGGTCGCGCCGGTGACATAGCTCGCCTCCGCGCTGGCCAGATACAGCACCGCAGCGCCGATTTCATCGGCCTCTCCCATGCGCCCGGCGGGCACTTGCGTGAGAATCGCCGCCTTCTGATCGTCGTTGAGCTTGTCGGTCATCGCGGTGGCGATGAAGCCCGGCGCGATGCAGTTGACGGTGATGCCGCGGCTCGCCACCTCGTAGGCGATCGACTTGGACATCCCGACCATCCCCGCCTTGGACGCCGCGTAATTGGCCTGCCCCGGATTGCCGGTGGTGCCGACCACCGACGAGATGTTGACGATCCGCCCCCAGCGCGCCTTCATCATCCCCCGCACCACGCCCCGGCAGAGCCGCATCGTGGAGGTCAGGTTGACGTCGATCACGCTGGCCCAGTCCTCGTCCGAGAGGCGCATGAACAGATTGTCGCGGGTGATGCCGGCATTGTTGACCAGGATATCCACCGCCCCCATGGCGGCAATCGCCTGCTTGGGCAGCGCCTCGACCGCCTGCGGGTCCGAGAGGTTGCAGGGCAGCACATGCACCCTGCCGCCCAGTTCTGCCGCCAGTTCCTCCAGCGGCCCGGTGCGGGTGCCCGACAGCGCGACCGTGGCCCCAGCCCCGTGCAGCGCCTTGGCGATCGCGCCGCCGATACCGCCCGAAGCGCCGGTAATCAGGGCAGATTTTCCTGTCAGATCGAACATGATTTGGGTCCTCGCTGCGGCATTCAGCCGTTCAATGCGGCCAGCGCCGCGACAACGTCTTCAGGCGTGCCGACCGCGCGGGTCGCCACATCGGGGGCGATGCGCCGGATCATGCCCGACAGCGCCTTGCCGGCGCCGACCTCCCAGATCTCGCTCACCCCGTTGGCGGCCATCCAGCTGACGCTTTCACGCCACCGCACCGAGCCGGTGACCTGATCGACCAGCAGCCCGCGCAACTCGGCCGGATCACTCACGGCGCTGGCCCGGACATTGGCGACGACCGGAACGGCCGGCGCCCGCATCTCGACCTCGGCCAATGCGCGTGCCATCACCTCGGCCGCCGGGGCCATCAGCGCGCAGTGGAAGGGGGCCGAAACCGGCAGCAACAGCGCCCGCTTGGCGCCCCTGGCCTTGGCGATCTCGACCGCCCGCTCGACCGCCTCGCGGTGCCCCGAGACCACCACCTGCGCCGGATCGTTGTCATTGGCGGCCTGGCAGACCTGGCCCTGGGCGGCCTCGGCGGCCACCTCCGACACGGCGGCGAAATCCAGCCCCAGCACCGCCGCCATGGCGCCCACGCCGACCGGAACCGCCTCCTGCATCGCGGTGCCGCGGATGCGCAACAGCCGCGCGGTATCGGCAAGCGACAGCGCGCCGGCCGCGCATAGCGCCGAATACTCGCCCAGCGAATGACCTGCGACAAATTGCGCCGCCGTCAGCGTCAGCCCTTCGGCCTCCAGCGCCCGCATGGCGGCAATCGATGTGGCCATCAGCGCCGGTTGCGCGTTGCGCGTCAGGGTCAGCGTGTCAGCCTCGCCCTCCCAGATCAGCGCCGAAAGCGGCTCGCCCAGCGCCTCGTCGACCTCGTCGAACACCGCCTGCGCCGCCGGATAGCGCTCGGCCAGCGCCCGCCCCATGCCGATGGTCTGGGCGCCCTGCCCCGGAAACACCAATGCCCGCATATTTCTCTCCCGGCTTTTTCCTTGCCCTTGGCTTACCTGCAACCACTCTCGATCACAAGAAACACCAGGCCGAGTGCGCAAACGCCGGCGGCCGCCCGGTCCGGGGGGCGGCTGCTTTGCACGGCATGGTGGTCAGTGGGTCAGGCCGCCGCGACGGCGCTGGACACCCGGCGCGGGAACACCGGCTCTCCGCCTGGCGCGGGGCGGGCGGCAGCAGGCGCGGCCTCGCCGGGCAACAGGTCGCGGCCCAGCCGGTTGCGCAGATCGCCCAGCTCGGCCTCGCTGCCCTCCGCCACGGCGATGAGCCGCGCGGTATTGCCGATCCGCAGCACCAGGCGCGGGCGATGGCGCGGATCATGGTTGCGGGCGATGAAGACGCTGCCGATGCCGTCAAAGCTCATGCGGCCCATCAGCGTCGAGGTGCCGTACTTGTTGCGCACCACCTCGCGCAATTCGCGCAGGCGGGTATCGACCTGCAATTCGCGCCGGGTGCCGCGGCTGGCAAACCACAGGAACAGCAGGGCAATCGACAGGATGAAGGCCGAGGCGCCCATCCGCAGCGGCATGACCTCGACCACGAAACCGCTCAGCGGAATGATCCACAGGCCAAGACCGGCCGCCGTGCAGGCGACCCCCAGAAACCCCGCCAGCGCCTGCGCCAGCATCAGCCCGAGGGGCGCGGCCAGCACCGGGCGCACGATGTAGCCCCAATAGGTCTCGACGATAAGGTGACTGTCGGGAATATTGCCGCTGATCCGCTCGGCACGACGTGACAGGCCGGCCATGTCGACCGGTTGTCTGCGCTTGAGTGTCATCGTCATGGGCACGTCCCCTCGTTTGCCGCCTGGGCGCACTAGTTCGGGGTTAACGTTTGCGCCCGAATATGGCCGGAACGGGGCCGGGTCGGGGCGTTACCAAGGTATGTGCGTGACGCGATCCGCCTGCGGCCGGCCAGAACGGGTCGCACATCTCAGGGGTTTCGCGGCACCGGCGCCGCCCGCGCCGGCTGCGGCTGGTTGCTTGCGCCGCCCCGGCAACTGTGTATAAGGCCGCATCCTTCCGCGGATTGTCATGAACCGCGCAGTCTCTCGTGGGTGGGGTGCGGAAGGTCTTTCCCCTCCCTATGAAATGCGCCGAGCAAGAATGGAGCTTACATGCCGCTTTACGAGCATGTCTTTATTGCGCGTCAGGACCTGTCCAACGCGCAGGCCGAAGGCCTCATCGAACATTTCGGAACCGTCCTGGCCGATAACGGCGGCAAGGTGCTCGAGAACGAGTACTGGGGCGTCAAGACGATGGCTTTCAAGATCAACAAGAACCGCAAGGGCCACTATGCCTTCCTGCGCACCGACGCCCCGGCGCCGGCCGTTCAGGAGATGGAGCGCCTGATGCGCCTGCATGACGATGTCATGCGCGTGCTGACCATCAAGGTCGACGCCCACGAGGAAGGCCCCTCGGTTCAGATGCAAAAGCGCGACGAGCGCAGCGACCGTGGTGACCGGGGCGACCGTCCCGAGCGCCGTGAACGCCGCTAACTGATCTCGAAAGGATACAAGCCATGGCTACCAAACCATTTTTCCGTCGTCGCAAGTCGGACCCCTTCGATGGTGAAGGCGCACCCGCGATCGACTACAAAGACACCCGCCTGCTGCAGCGCTACATCTCCGAGCGGGGCAAGATCGTCCCCTCGCGGATCACCGCCGTCGGCGCCAAGAACCAGCGCAAGCTCGCCCAGGCGATCAAGCGCGCGCGGTTCCTCGCGCTGCTGCCCTACGCCGTGAAGTAAGGAGAGACCGATATGGACGTCATTCTTCTGGAACGCGTGGCCAAGCTTGGCCAGATGGGCGAGGTTGTCCGCGTCAAGGACGGCTATGCCCGCAACTTCCTCTTGCCGCAGGGCAAGGCGATGCGCGTCAACGCCACCAACATGGCCCGTTTCGAGGCCGAAAAGGCCCAGCTCGAACTGCGCAACCTCGAAAGCCGCAAGGAAGCCCAGTCGCTCGCCGACAAGCTCGACGGGCAGGCTTTCGTGGTGATTCGCTCCGCCTCGGACGGCGGTGCGCTCTACGGCTCGGTCACCACCCGCGACGTGGCTGAAGCCGCGACCTCGGGCGGCTTCTCGATCGAGCGCCGCATGGTCGTGCTGTCCGGCCCGATCAAGGAGCTGGGGATGCATGCCGTGGAGATCCACCTGCACCCCGAAGTCAGCGCCACCATCAAGGTCAACGTCGCCCGTTCGGCGGAAGAGGCCGAGATCCAGGCCCAGGGCAAGTCGATCCAGGAGCTTGCCGCGGAAGAAGAAGCCGCAGCCGAGTTCGAGATCCAGGAGCTGTTCGACGACATGGGCAGCGCCGCTTCGGAAGATCTGGCCGAGTAAGCCTCGCCAGACCGACCAAGTCATCAAGCCGCGCCGTAACCGGCGCGGCTTTTTTGTGCCTCGCGGTCAGGTTCGGCCTGTCCGTGCCTGACGTGCCAGCCGGTCGGACCAGGAAAAAGGGGCGACGCCAACGCGCCGCCCCGATCCGTCCGACACCGCGCCCTTGGGGCGGCGGGTCTATTCTTCTTCCAGCGCCTCGACGGCCTTTTGCAGCTCTTCCTTGGTGGCGGCCTTGTCAGTGGTCTTGGTCAGTCCGAACACATGGTCGATGACCTTGTCTTCGAAGATCGGCGCCTGCAGCTGCTGGCGGAACTGGGCGTTCTTCTGCACGAACTCAAAGAACTCCCGCTCCTGGCCCGGATATTGCCGCGCCTGGTTCATCACCGCCTGGGTCAGTTCGGAATCGCTGACCTTGATCTCGGCCTTCTGGCCGATATCGGCCAGCAGCAGGCCCAGCTTGACCCGGCGCACGGCGAGCTTCCTGTGCTCGTCGGTGGTCTCGATGTGGTCATGGTCATGGCCGTGGTGGTCGGGGTTTTCTTCATGCCACAGCTGGTGGGCGATCTGGCCGGCCTCGGCATCGACCAGGCTTTCGGGCAGCTCGAACTTGACCTTCTTGTCCAGCGCATCGAGCAGCGCCCGCTTGGCAACCGCACGGGCCGCGCCCTTGTACTCGGCTTCCAGCCGCTCCGAGATCTGCACCTTGAGCGCCGCGAGATCCTCGGCGCCAAACTTCTTGGCCAGCTCGTCGTTGATCTCGGCGGGCTTGGGTTCCTTCACCGCCTTGACGGTGCAGTCGAACACCGCGGCCTTGCCGGCCAGGTTTTCGGCGCCGTAATTGTCGGGGAAGGTGACTTCCACCGCCTTTTCATCGCCGGCCTTGACGCCGACCAGACCGGCCTCGAAGCCCGGGATGAACGAGTTGGAGCCCAGCACCAGCGGATAGTCCTGGGCGGTGCCGCCCTCGAAGGCCTCGCCATCGACCTTGCCGACGAAGTCGATCACGACCTGATCGCCGTCCTTGGCCTTGGACCCCTTCTTGCGGTCCTCGAAGTTCTGGCTCGACTTGGCGAGGTTTTCCAGCGCCTCGGTGATCGAGGCCTCGTCGGCCGCAACCGTCAGGCGCTCGATCTTGATGCCGTCGAACTTGATCTCGGGCACTTCGGGCAGGCATTCATAGGTCACGTCGACCTGAACGTCGTCGCCCTGCTGCCATTTCTCGTTGGTCATCTTCATCTGCGGCTGGGCTGCGGGACGATCGCCCGAGCTGCTCAGATGCGAGGTGAGCGCGCCATCGATGGAGTCCTGCAGGGCTTCGCCCATCATCTTGGGGCCGAACTGCTTTTTCAGCATCGCCATCGGCACCTTGCCGGTGCGGAAGCCCTTCATCGAGATCTCGGGTTGAGCCTCGACCAGCTTTTCGGTGACTTTGGCTTCGAGCTCGGCGGCGGTAATCGTGATCTGATAGCCGCGCTTGAGGCCTTCGTTGAGGGTCTCGGTGACCTGCATGTGCGTTCCTTCATTGCCTAATCTGGTGCGGGTGGAGGGACTTGAACCCCCACGCCTTGCGGCGCCAGAACCTAAATCTGGTGCGTCTGCCAATTTCGCCACACCCGCGTGTCAATAGAGGGCAAACCTGGCCCGCCCCCAAAGCTGCGGGGTGTCTATCAAAGGCCAAAGGGGGATGCGAGCACAAAACAGGAGGAAAATGCGCGACAACGGCCAATTTCTGCCCTATTGTCGCGTTAACAAAAAAGGCAGTCAGAGCAGTAGGACGCCATGAGAGTTAACGTTTTGTCTGCCACGCGGCATCAGCTGGCCGCATGCGCGCAGCTTGCAGGCCAGGCCACCGGCCTGATCTACGGGCGGCTGGTGCTGACCCAGGGTGGCGAGATGCCGCCCGAGATCCTCAGCGTCGGCGACAAGATCATCACCCGCGACAGCGGTCTGGCGGTGTTGCGGCAGATCCAGGTCAGCGAACTGACGGTGGCGCCGATCCGCATCCGCGCCGGCTCGCTCGGCCATACCCGGCCCGAGCGCGACATGCTGGTGGCACCGGACTCGCTGATCCATATCCGCGACTGGCGGGCGCAGGCGCTGCTGGGCAAGCCCTCCGGGCTGATCGCGGCGCGCGAGCTGGTGGATGACGAATTCATCACCCAGGAGCGCCCGCAGCGCCTGACCCTATGCGATCTGGTCTTTGACCGTCGGCACATTCTGTATGTCGATGGCGTCGAGATGGCCTCGGCCGAAGTCTGACCCCGCCCTTCAAGCCCGCCGCCTGCGGCGCCGGCCTGCCTCCGGCGGAGGTATTTGGGCCAAAATGAAGGTCACAGATTCAGCGACCTGAAGACCGCCGGCAGGGCCTCGGGCAGGTCGTCGGCAATCAGTCCCGGTCCGAAATGCCGCGCCGCCTCGACATGCAGCCAGGCCGCGCATTGCGCCGCCTCGAAGGGCGCCATCCCGCGCGCCAGCAGGCCCGCCGCCAGCCCCGCCAGCACGTCGCCCGATCCGGCCGTGGCCAGCCACGGCGCCGCGCGGTCGCCATGTGCCGAATTCACCGCCGCCCGCCCGGTCTGGTCGGCGATCACGCTGTCGGCGCCCTTGAGCAGCACGGTGCAGCCCGCAGCCTTGGCGGCCCGGCGCGCGGCCTCGACCTTGGAGAGGGTCCGCCCGCCGAGTTGCGCCGCCAGATCGGGAAACAGCCGGGCAAATTCGCCGCCATGCGGGGTCAGCACGCACATGCCGTGCAGCCGCGCCCGGAGTTCGGGCCGCTGCGCCAGCAGGGTGACCGCATCGGCGTCGAGCACCAGCGGGCGCCCGTCCGCCAGCGCGGCGGCGAGCAGCGCGGCACGGGCATCGGACTGACCAAGGCCGGGGCCAAGGCAGAGGGCGGAGATGCGCCTGTCGGCGAGGATTTCTTCCAGGCCTGCCGCGTCCCTGACCGTTTTGCGCATGATCGCGTCAGGCAGCGGCCCGGACAGCGCGCCCTCCGGCAGGCCGAGCGTCACCAGCCCCGCCCCGACCCGCAGCGCGGCGCGCGCGGCCAGGCGGGCGGCGCCGGCCAGGTCCGCCCCGCCGCCGAAGACCAGCGCATGGCCGAAGCTGTATTTGTGGGTGCCGGCGGGGCGCGACTTGCCCAAGCTCCGGGCAAGGCCGGCATCGGTCAGTGTGACCGGCCCGTCGAGGCCCGGCCCCAGTCGGCCGAGCAGGTCGGCCAGCCCGATGCTGCGCACCGCGAGCGGGCCATTCAGTGCGGCAAAGTCGCCGATATGGTGGCCAAGCCGTGGCGCCTCGAAGGTTACCGTCAGGTCCGGGACCAGATGGGCGGGATAGAGGCTGTCCGGCGCGGCGAGCAGCGCCCCGCTATCGGCCGAGTAGCCCGACAGGATGTCGACCGCCACCAGTTTCAGGCCCGGCCGGGCATCGGCCACCCGCGCCAGCGCCCCGGCCACATCGGCGCCGACCGGACGGGCAAGTCCGGTCCCGAACAGCGCGTCAATCACCAGATCGACCGAGGCGAGGCCCTGCGCGGTCAGGTCCAGACCACCCCGCGCGACCGGGCCGGGCAGCGCGGCGCGCTGTGCTGCGGCCGCGGGCGGCAGGCCGCGGGGCGCGCCCATCTCGGCCACCGAGACCTGCCAGCCCTGCTCGCTCAGGAGCCGGGCCACCACATGGCCGTCGCCGCCATTGTTGCCCGGCCCGCACAGCACCAGCGCCCGCCCCGGATATGCGCGCAGCGCCGGCCAGTGGTCGAGTATCGCCGCGACGACCTCCTGCCCGGCGCGCTGCATCAGTCCGGTCTCGCTCACCGCGCCGCCGGCGATTGCCGCCGCCTCGATGGCGCGCATCTGGGCGCTGGTGAGCAGTTGCGTCATCTCTGGGCACTCCAGGTTTTCAATCCGCCCAAAAAAGCGGCGATCTGATCCAATATTGGGCACGGGCCGGGGAATCCCCCGGGGCAGTCGGGTCCCGGCCGGCCCAGCCGATTGTTCCTGACCGGCAGAAGTGGTCTGAGGCCAGTGACACGTCAATTCAAGGGAGTCGCGGACATGAAGAAGATCGAGGCGATCATCAAGCCATTCAAGCTCGATGAAGTCAAAGAGGCGCTTCAGGAAGCGGGCGTCCAGGGGCTGAGCGTGGTCGAAGTCAAGGGTTTCGGGCGGCAGAAGGGCCATACCGAACTGTATCGCGGCGCCGAATACGTCGTGGACTTCCTGCCCAAGGTCAAGATCGAGGTCGTGCTGGCCGATGACATGGTCGATGCCGCCATCGCCGCGGTCATCGGCGCCGCACGGACCGACAAGATCGGCGACGGCAAGATCTTTGTCTCGTCGGTCGAACAGGCCATCCGCATTCGCACCGGCGAGACCGGCGACGAAGCGCTGTGATCACATCAGTTACAAGATCCAATCCAGAGGAAACGCATAGCGATGAAAACCGCCGATATTCTCAAGCTCATCAAGGATGAGGAAGTCGAATATGTCGACGTCCGCTTCACCGACCCGCGTGGCAAGCTGCAGCACGTCACCGTGATATCCGACCAGGTCGACGAGGATTTCCTCGAAGACGGCTTCATGTTCGACGGCTCGTCGATCGCCGGCTGGAAGTCGATCGACCAGTCCGACATGAAGCTGATGGCCGATCCCTCCTCGGCCTATCTCGACCCGTTCTACGCCGAAAAGACCCTGTGCATTCACTGCAACGTGGTCGAGCCCGACACCGGCGAGGCCTATGCCCGCGACCCGCGCGGCACCGCGCTCAAGGCCGAGGCCTACCTGCAATCGACCGGCATCGGCGATACCTCCTATTTCGGGCCCGAGGCCGAGTTCTTTGTCTTCGATGACGTGCGCTTCGCGGTCTCGATGAACAAGGTCTCGTATCAGGTCGACGCCATCGACGGCGCCTGGAACACCGATACCGAATACGAGATGGGCAATACCGGCCACCGTCCGGGCATCAAGGGCGGCTATTTCCCGGTCAACCCGATCGACGATGCGCAGGACATGCGCTCGGAAATGCTCTCGACCATGAAGCGCATGGGCATCAAGGTGGACAAGCACCACCACGAGGTCGCCTCGTGCCAGCACGAACTGGGCATGATCTTCGGCGGGCTGACCCAGCAGGCCGACAATATCCAGAAATACAAATACGTCATCCACAACGTGGCGCAGGCCTACGGCAAGACCGTGACCTTCATGCCCAAGCCGATCAAGGGCGACAACGGCTCGGGAATGCATGTCAACATGTCGATCTGGAAGGATGGCAAGCCGCTTTTCGCCGGCGACAAATACGCCGATCTCAGCCAGGAGGCGCTGTATTTCATCGGCGGCATCCTCAAGCATGCCAAGGCGCTGAACGCGCTCACCAACCCCTCGACCAACTCCTACAAGCGCCTGATCCCGGGCTTCGAGGCGCCGGTGCTGCGTGCCTATTCGGCTCGCAACCGCTCGGGCTGCGTGCGGATCCCGTGGTCGGAATCGCCCAAAGCCAAGCGCGTCGAGGCCCGCTTCCCCGACCCGACCGCCAACCCCTACCTCGCCTTCGCCGCCCTGCTGATGGCCGGCATTGACGGGATCAAGAACAAGATCGACCCGGGCCCGGCCTCGGACAAGGATCTCTACGACCTGCCGCCCGAGGAACTGGCGCAGATCCCGACCGTCTGCGGCTCGCTGCGCGAGGCGCTGGAGGAGCTGGAGAAGGACCACGAGTTCCTGATCGCCGGCGATGTGTTCACCCGCGACCAGCTCGATGGCTACATCGCGCTGAAGTGGGAAGAGGTCTATGCCTACGAGCACACTCCGCACCCGATCGAGTATCAGATGTATTACAGCTGCTGATACCTGCCGGCTTGCAAGACCTAGAAAGGGCGCCCGGCGGGCGCCCTTTTGTGCTTTGAATTCAAGGCGATTGCGCGGGACGGTCGCCGGCGGCCCCGAGTCTTCCCCGCGCCGATTGTGACCCAAATCAGGCCGGGCCTTCACAATTGCGCTGGGACCTGCGCGGGCGGATCCGCTCAAGAGGAAAGCAACCAACTCATTGTTATTGTTGTAATATTCCCAGTGGCCTTCCCATAGGTAAACTCAGGATCACGCCGTTTCCCGGCCAGCGACAATGCCCCGTTTGCCTCGTGGATTACCTCGTCTGCCGCTGAAATTTCGTATTTTGTGCGAATTGAACACATCTTTGGATGGTTGAGTGACCCTGAGCAGATTGTCAGGAGTCACCAAGATGACCGCCACATCGACCAGCACGGTAGCAGCGCTTTGTTTCGCAAAGCCGACGGGCATGGATTTCCCGTTGCTTGCGACCGAACTGGGCCAGGCCCTGCGCAGCAACCCCCGCATCAATTGCCGCGAAACCCGCGAATTCGAGGATTTCGTGATCTTCGATCTGGAGCGCACGCGCATCTGCCTGGCCTATTGCGAAGTGGCGCGCGAGTTTCCGCATATCGCCACGCCGGGCCGCTTTCATTCCTGCCTGATCGTTTCGGTCGGCAACACCCCGGATCTGGCCGGCGCCGGTCCGCTGTTCGAGAGCCGGCACGAGGTCTGCCGGGGTCTGGTCGACCGGGTCGAGAGCCGCCACCAGAGCGACAAGTTCCTCTGGATCGAGATCGACGAGGCCTTTTCCGAGCAGATCTACGACATGATCCTCGAGCAGATCTGGCCCGAACTGGCCGAGACCGAGTCCACTCACGCCGCGGCCGCCGCCGATCTGGCCCCCGATCTGGCCGCCGATCTGGCCACCGACGCGCCGCCCGCCGAGTCCGCGCGCGGTTCCGGCCGGCCCGATGAATTGCTGCCCACGCTCGAAGCCCGCTTCGACGAGGAGATGCGCGACCTGCAGGCCCGGATCGAGGAAGAAACCACCATCGCCGCGCTGGCGCATGACTGGGACATCCCGACCCCCAAGCGCCCGACCCATCCGGCCATGGATGCCGACGAGGTGCAGCCCAACCCGCTGTCCGATGCCTATCGCCGCGAACTGGCGGAACTGCTGCGCAACGACCCGCCCAGCGCCATGTCACTGGCCAGCTGGGATCTGCGCGATGCCCAGCGGGTGCGCAATGCGCTCTATCCGCCCGAGGACGAGAACGGCATCAGCACGCCGGTCAAGTCACCCTTGCCGCAGCGCCTGACCATCTACACGCTGAACACCGCCTGCATGGTGGTGTCATTGCCCATCGGGGCGGCGGCGATGACCTATTCCCTGCTGGGCCGCGAAAGCATGAGCGTTGCCGCGCGCACCATGGCGCTGACCGGACTGGCCATCGGCACCTCGGCGCAGCTGTCCTTCGGCCACACGATCCTGTCCTTCCTGAGCTGACTGCGGCCTCGCGTCGCTGCGGAGAAATCCGGCGCGAAAATGTCGCTTCCGTACCGGACAAGTTGCCTGCCGCGGCTCCTAGTTGCAGCAGGCAACCCGGAGTCCGGCCATGCATACCTCCTACAGTTCCCGCCGCAAGATCGACCCCACCAAGGGCGCGCGCCTGGGTGATGGCTCGCTCAATGACAATGACCGGGTCGAGATCGGGCCGACCCAGCTGGCCTTCGGTGAATGGGCCGCTGCGGGGCTGATCCTGCCGGATCTGGAGCGGATGCGCGCCTTTCGCCATGCCCGGCTGGTCAAGGGCGTCACTGACCGCGATTACGGCGGCATCCTGATGTTCGACCCGCTCAACATCCGCTACGCCACCGACTCGACCAACATGCAGCTGTGGAACACCCACAACGCCTTTCGCGCCTGCCTGATCTGCGCCGATGGCTACATGGTGGTCTGGGACTACAAGAACGCCATGTTCCTGTCCAAGTTCAACGCGCTGGTGCGCGAACAGCGCTCGGGTGCCGACCTGTTCTATTTCGACCGTGGCGACAAGATCGACCCGGCGGCCGACAAGTTCGCCAACGAGGTGCGCGACCTGATCAACGAACACAGCGGCGGCAACATGCGGCTGGGCGTCGACAAGATCATGCTGCACGGGCTGCATGCCCTGCAATCGCTGGGCTTCGAGGTGCTGGGCGGCGAGGAGCTGACCGAGAAGGTCCGCGCGGTCAAGGGCCCCGACGAACTCAACGCCATGCGCTGCGCCAGCCTGGCCTGCGAACTCTCGGTGGCCGAGATGGAAGCGGCCGCGCGCGCCGGAGTGCCGCGCGGCAACATGTCCGAGGATGACATCTGGGCCGAACTGCACGCCTCCAACATCCGCCGCGGCGGCGACTGGATCGAGACCCGGCTGCTGGCCTCGGGGCCGCGCACCAATCCGTGGTTTCAGGAATGCGGCCCCCGCATCGTGCAGAACAACGAGATCGTGGCCTTCGATACCGACCTGATCGGCTGCTACGGCATCTGCGTCGATATCAGCCGCACCTGGTGGATCGGCGACCGCAAACCGCGCCCCGACATGATCGAGGCGATGAAGATCGGTGTCGAGCACATCAACCACAACATGAACCTGCTCGGGCCCGGCGTGTCGCTGCCCGAACTGACCCGCAAGTCCCACCGCCTGCCGGACCGGTTCCAGGCCCAGAAGTACGGCTGCCTGATGCACGGGGTCGGTCTGTGCGATGAATGGCCGCTGGTGGCCTACGAAGACAATTTCGTCGAAGGTGCCTTCGATTATGTGCTGGAGCCCGGCATGTGCATCTGCGTCGAGGCGCTCATCAGCTGCGAGGACGGCGATTTCTCGATCAAGCTCGAGGATCAGGTGATCATCACCGAGACCGGGTTCGAGAACATCACCAAATACCCGTTCGATCCGGCGCTGATGGGCGAAGGCTGACCGGGGCGCCGCGCGCTGCGGCGCCATTCAGCCACCGCAAACCGCACCGTTCGGGTGGCGACGGCCGTTTGCGCCGGCCCCTCCCCCTTGTGACCGTCCGACCCCCGGTCTATGACCCGGCCTGAATGCTCCAGCACGAGGCCACGCGATGATCCCCCGCTATTCCCGCCCGGACATGGTTGCCATCTGGTCGCCCGAAACCAAGTTCCGCATCTGGTACGAGATCGAGGCCCATGCCTGTGACGCGCAGGCCGCGCTTGGCGTGATCCCCAAGGCCAATGCCGAAGCGGTCTGGCGCGCCAGGGACGTCACCTTCGACGTGGCGCGCATCGACGAGATCGAGGCGGTGACCAAGCATGACGTGATCGCCTTTCTGACCCATCTGGCCGAGCATATCGGCGCCGAGGACGCCCGGTTCGTCCATCAGGGCATGACCTCGTCGGACGTGCTCGACACCACGCTGAACGTGCAGCTGGTGCGCGCCGCCGATCTGCTGCTGGCCGGGATGGACCGGCTTCTGGCCGCACTCAGGACCCGCGCATTCGAGCACAAGGACACGGTCCGCATCGGCCGCAGCCACGGCATCCATGCCGAGCCGACCACCATGGGCCTGACCTTCGCGCGTTTCTACGCCGAGATGGACCGCAACAAGAACCGGCTGGAAAAGGCCCGCTGGGAGATCGCCACCGGCGCCATTTCCGGGGCTGTCGGCACCTTCGCCAATATCGACCCCTCGGTCGAGGAACATGTCTGTGCCCGGCTTGGCCTGCGGCCCGAGCCGATCTCGACCCAGGTGATCCCGCGCGACCGCCACGCGATGTTCTTTGCCACGCTGGGGGTCATCGCCTCCAGCATCGAGAACGTCGCCACCGAGATCCGCCACATGCAGCGCACCGAGGTGCTGGAGGCCGAGGAGTTCTTCAGCCCCGGCCAGAAGGGCTCGTCGGCCATGCCGCACAAGCGCAATCCGGTGCTGACCGAAAACCTGACCGGGCTGGCGCGGCTGGTGCGGATGGCGGTGGTTCCGGCGCTGGAAAACGTGGCCCTCTGGCACGAGCGCGACATCTCGCATTCCTCCGTGGAGCGCGCCATCGGGCCCGACGCCACCATCACCCTCGATTTCGCGCTGCACCGCCTTGCGGGCGTTGTCGAAAAGTTGGTGATCTACCCGGAGAACATGCTGGCCAACATGAACAGGTTCAAGGGCCTGATCATGTCGCAGCGGGTGCTGCTGGCGCTGACCCAGGCCGGGGTCAGCCGCGAGGACGCCTACCGCCTCGTGCAGCGCAACGCCATGAAGGTCTGGGAGCAGGGCAAGGATTTCCGCACCGAACTGCTTGCCGATCCCGAGGTCACGGCAGCCCTCACCCCGGCCGAGATCGACGAGAAATTCGACCTCGCCTATCACACCAAGCATGTCGACACGATCTTCGCCCGTGTCTTCGGCGCTGAGTGACCCGGTCCCTCGCCTGTCAGGCAACCGCGGGCGCGTGCAGCGGCATCGGCTGCGGCCGGTGGGTTGCCATCGGCAGGTGCCGCATTCTGGGCAGCGCGCGCTCGGCGGGCATGCTCAGGACCGCATAGCGCCGGCCGTCGCCCTCGTTGTGATAGGGCTCGCCGATCCGGTCGGCCGCAAAGCCCAGCTGGCGCAGCGCCCGCATCAGCGATAGCGGCGACAGCGAGATCAGCTGCGTGGCCCCATGCTCGGCCGCGACCCGGACCAGCCCATCGACGATCAGCGACAGGCATTCGCTGCGCTCGGCGTGCGTTGTCACCTCGTCCGAGATCACCAGCCGCGTGCATTCCCAGGTCTGCGCCGTGGCAATCTCGCGGTCCAGCACCTGGCCCGGTATGTCGATCAGCTGACCCTTGACCGCATCGCGCAGCATGTAGGTATGCTTGCCCCAGGCTGCCGTGGTCGCCATGGCGCGCGCGCCGCCGATAACCCTGCCGTCGCGCCGCACCAGCGAGTAATGGGCCAGCGGGTTGTCATACTGGTCCATCTCGACCCGATCGTCATGGGGAATGTCCCAGCCGAGAGTGTCGACAAAGAAGGTCTTGCGCAGCGCCAGAAAGTCGAAAAACGCCGTGCCGAACTGATGCATCCGGGACAGATCGAAGGTTACATTTTCCATTTTGGTTCTCCTTTATGGAGATTCCAGTCTGCCTGCTCGCCGCCCGGTTGTTAATCGTCATCACATGCCAATTCGATGAAAAGGCGGGCAGGTTGACAATTTGAAGGGAAAGCGGCGCCGAATCCGGTCAGATCAGGCCGAACTGGCTGGCCCAGGCCGCCGCCTGCGGGCCGGTCTTGGCGCCCAGCTTGAGCTTGGCGTTCTTCAACCGCTGCTTGATCGCACCCTCGGTCACACCCAACTCATAGGCGATCTGCTTGAGCCGCTTGCCGTCGCGGATCATCGCCAGGGCCTCGATCTCGGCCGCCGTCAGATTGCGCGGCGGGGCCTTCTCGAAGTGCAGCCGCTCGACATAGGCCGACAGATCCGTGATCTCGGACATCTCGAATTCCCGATCCGACCGGGCGAAGGACCCGAAGGACCGCTGGCCCTCGGCATTGCCGTCAAACACGCAGATCGCCACGCCGTAGCGCAGGCCAAACTTCTTGGCCTGCTGCATGATTCCGCGGGGGTCGGGAAGGGTGATGCTGCTCCAGCGGACAGCGCCGGTATTGGAATACAGCCACTGGATCACCGGGTCGGCCAGCATGTAGCGCTCGCTGGTGTAATGCTCCACCCAGGGCGCCGGCAACAGGTTGACCTCCTCCATCGGGAAGGCAAAACCAACCCGCAAAGCCAGGTAGTAGCCGGCTTCGGCCACGCGCCTTACATCTTCCGGTTGCAGAGCGACCGTCATTGGAAATGCCCTTGGCTCTCGACAGACATTAAAAAAGCTGCTGTTCTTCCTGTTGTATCTGTCTTCGAAATATCTGCCTGCACTAAAGGGTAACTTGTCAGGCGCGGAACGCGCAACCTCAAAGAAAGCATGGCCTGGTCAATGCAAGGTGAAGAACACATCAAGGCAGCGCTCAACGGCCTCAAGTCCGCAGCGAGGGCCGGCTATGCAATCGCGCTGCATGTGCATTTCACGACCCCGAAGTTCCTGTTTCAGGCCTATCCGGCCGACTGGACCACCTACTACACCACGAACGGCCTGGTGATGCAGGACCCGACGGTGCGCTGGGGATTCGAGAATACCGGCCGCATCCACTGGTCCGAGCTTGTGCCGCTCGATCATGCGGGCGTGCTGGCGCGGGCCGCCGCGCATGGCATGGCCTACGGCTTCACCATTGCCGCCGATATCGCCGGCAGCCGCAGCATCGCCAGCTTTGCCCGCTCGGATCGCGAGTTCAAAGGCGCGGAGATGGACGCGATCGAGGCGGTTCTTGCCGACCTGCACCGCGATACCAGCCAGATCGAGCGCCTGGCCCCGGAAACCTGCGAGGCGCTGCGCAAGATGTCGGTGGAAGTGACCCACCCGCGCAGCTCGGAAGCGGCCGCGCGCTAACCAATCCTTCATGCCGATGGGGTGAAATGGCGGCATGTCCACCACAATGCCCCCATGACCCAGACCCTGTCCCGAACCGCCGCGCAGGCCACGACCTTCAGCAGGCGCCGCAAGGCCGCCGTGATCCTGCAATACCTCATCAACGAGGGGCGCGAGCTGCCGCTGGCCGAACTGCCGGAGCCGGTGCAGGTCGCGTTGACGCTGGAACTGGGCGCGCTCAGCCTGGTCGACCGGCAGACGCTGGACAGCGTGGTCCGCGAATTTGCCGATCAGCTGGAGGCATTGGCCCTCAGCCCCGGCGGCGGCACCGAGGCGGCGGTCAACGCGATCGGGGCGCAGATCAGCCCGGCGGCGCAGGCCCGCCTGCGGGCCGACATCTCGTCGCGCATCGCCTCCGACCCCTGGGACCGGCTGCGCGCCCTGCCGCCGGTGGACCTGGTCTCGATTCTGGAAAGCGAGGCGGTCGAGGTGGCGGCGGTGCTGCTGTCAAAGCTGCCGGTGGCGATGGCGGCCGATCTTCTGGGCCGCATGAGCGGCGACCGGGCGCGGCAGATCACGCTGGCCGTCTCGCTCACCGCTGCCATCCAGCCCGAAACCGTGGCGCGCATCGGTCGCGCGCTGGCGGAGGATCATTGCGACCGGCCCGAGCTGGCCTTTGCCGCGCCGCCGGTGCAGCGGGTCGGGGCCATCCTCAACTCCAGCCTGGCGCAAACCCGCGATGCCGTGCTGGCCGGACTGGGTCAGGAGGCCCCGGAATTCGCCCAGGAAGTGCGCAAGGCGATCTTCACCTTCGCCGACATTCCGGCGCGGGTCACGCCGGCAGAAATGTCCAAGGCGATCCGCTCGGTCGAGCCGGCCCAGATGCTGGCCGGTCTGGCCTTTGCGCTTGCGCAGGGCGAGGGGGCGGCTGTGGCTGCCGAGTTCATCCTGGCCAACATCTCGCAACGCCTGGCCGAGCAGTTGCGCGAGGATATCGCCGAGAAGGGCAAGATCCGCCCGGCCGAGGGCGAGGCGGCGCTGATGGCCATCGTCACCGCCATCCGCGAAAAGGCCGATGCCGGCGATATCCGCCTGATCGACACGGAGGAGCCCGACTGACCGCCAGAGCTTGAACCGGGCGCGGCGCCGCCCTATTGCTGCAAGTCGGCCCCTTCCGGGTCGCAGAAGGGCGCATGTCGGACGATACCAAGCAGGACGCCGGGCAACCGGAAAGCCTCGCCAACCGGATCGGTGGCCGCGTCGGGCTGGTGCTGCTGGCAATCCTGCTGCGCCTGCCCTATCGGCGCCGCGTGGTCTTTGCCGGCTGGGTCATGGCCCATGTGCTCGGCCCCGTTGCCGGCTATCGCCGCCGCGCCGAAACCAACCTGGCGATGGTCTGGCCCGACATGCCGGCCCACCAGCGGCGCCAGATCGCCCGAGGCTGCTGCGACAATTTCGGCCGCAGCCTGGCGGAATCCTTCTCGGGCCCCGACTTCGCCGCCCATGTCGCCGCCGCCCCGATCCGCGGCCCCGGCCTGGCTCTGGCGCAGGCGGCGCTGGCCTCCGGGCGGCCGGTGATCTTTCTCGCCTGCCATTTCGGCAGCCACCTCGCCCCGCGGCAGGCCATCGCACTGGCCGGGATCCCGCTGGCCTCGGTCTATCGCCCCATGAGCAGCGAAAGGTTCAACCGGCGCTACGTGCAGCTGCTGGACTACGCGACCGGCCCCAACTTGCCCAAGGGCACCGGCGGCAGCCGTGGTTTTGTCAGGCAGCTGCGCAGCGGCGGCGCCTGCGGCATCATGTTTGACGTGCATACCAGCGACGGCACGGCCCTGCCCTATCTGGGGCATCCGGCGATGACCTCGCTGTCGCCCGCCGAAATGGCCCTGCGCTACGATGCGCTGATCGTGCCCTGCTTTGCCATTCGCCAGCCCGATGGCCTGACGCTCGATCTGGTGTTCGAGGCCCCGATCGCCGCCACCGACCCGGTCACGATGATGACCGAGGCCACCCGGCGCCTGGAGGCGCAGGTCCACGCCCATCCCGAACAATGGTTCTGGGTGCATCGGCGCTGGAAGGCGCCCAAACCGGCCTAAGGCAGGGCGGCGGCGGCCAGAATGGCGCCCGGCCCGTCCACCTGCACGATGACCGCGGCCGGCCCGCCGGTTTCCGCCGCCGCCTCGATATGCAGCGGGCTGCTGCCATCCCATGTGGCCAGGGCCTGCCATGAGGTCACGATATTGGCATAGTCGATCCGGCGCCCGGCATTCTCGCCCCGCGTGATCTCGACCGATTCGAGCGGCAGATACCGGACCAGCTGCACCACCACCGGGGTTTCCAGCGTCAGCCGCGAGCGGGCCTCGATCACGTAGCCGCCGGGCACTTCGGTCAGGCTCACATCGATGCCGCTGTCCATCCGGCCATGCGCCGCGATCAGATCCATGACCTGCATCGGCTTGGCGCCGACCACGGCATCGACACCGCCGATAATGATCTGGGGGGTATAGACCGAGCTTTCGGCGGCCTGCATCGCATAACGGTGCTGGCGCGCGGTAAAGCCGGGCTGCGCGAACGTGTCTTCCCAGCCGATATAGTCCCAGTAATCCACATGCAGCGCCAGCGCGATCACGCCCTCGCGGGTCGCCAGTTGCCGCAGCAGATCGTCCGCCGGCGGGCAGGACGAACAGCCCTGCGAGGTGAACAGTTCGACCACCACGGGGCTGCGCGCCGCCTGATCCTGCGCCGCAAGCTGCAGCGGCAGGCACAGCAGCACCGGCGCGATCAGTTTCAGGGTGACCTCTTTCATCGGCATGGCATGTCTTTCGATTTTCTCGACGAGCCATAGCCCGTTCTGCGCGACCCTACCAATCAACGATCTGCGATTCACCGAAATCTCGCAAAAAGGTGACAGGCAGCACTCACCGGCCTGCGGGTCGGGGCAAAAGTAACGGCTTGGAAATAATTGTGCACAATGGTATACAAAACCCGATCAGCCCCTTGCCTCGCCACGATTGCTGGGGCAAAAGCGCCGCAACCACAGCCATTCCGACCGAAAGGATGCCCCCATGACCGTTCAGACAGGCCACGATACCGCCAAGACCCGCAAGACCCTGAGCGTCGGGGCCCAGAGCGTCGATTATTACTCGATCCCGGCCGCGCAGGCTGCCGGTCTGGGCGATTTCTCCAGGCTGCCGGCCGCACTGCGCGTGGTGCTGGAAAACATCCTGCGCTTCGAGGATGGCGGCTTCTCGGTCTCGGTCGACGATATCCGCGCCTTTGCCGAATGGGCGGCCAAGGGCGGCCAGAACCCGCGCGAGATCGCCTATCGCCCGGCCCGCGTGCTGATGCAGGACTTCACCGGCGTCCCGGCGGTGGTCGACCTGGCGGCGATGCGCGACGGCATCCTCGGGCTGGGCGGCAACGCCCAGCAGATCAACCCGCTCAACCCGGTCGATCTGGTGATCGACCATTCGGTGATGATCGACGAATTCGGCAATCCGCGCGCCTTCCAGATGAACGTGGACCGCGAATACGAGCGCAATATCGAGCGCTACACCTTCCTCAAATGGGGCCAGAAGGCCTTCAACAATTTCCGCGTGGTGCCGCCCGGCACCGGCATCTGCCATCAGGTCAACCTCGAATACCTGGCCCAGACCGTCTGGACCGACACCGACCAGAACGGCAAGACCATCGCCTATCCCGATACGCTGGTGGGCACTGACAGCCACACCACCATGGTCAACGGTCTGGCGGTGCTGGGCTGGGGTGTCGGCGGGATCGAGGCCGAGGCCGCGATGCTCGGCCAGCCGATCTCGATGCTGATCCCCGAAGTGGTGGGCTTCAAGCTGACCGGCGAGATGGTCGAGGGCACCACTGCCACCGATCTGGTGCTGAAAGTGGTGCAGATGCTGCGCAAGCACGGCGTGGTGGGCAAGTTCGTTGAGTTCTACGGCCCCGGCCTTGACCACCTGCCCCTGCCCGACCGCGCCACCATCGCCAACATGGCGCCCGAATACGGCGCCACCTGCGGCTTCTTCCCCATCGACGGCGAAACCCTGCGCTACCTGCGCCAGACCGGCCGCGAAGAGGACCGCATCGCGCTGGTCGAGGCCTACGCCAAGGCCAACGGCCTTTGGCGCGATGCCGCCTATGCGCCCGTCTACACCTCGACCTTGGAACTGGACATGGGCACCGTCGTCCCGGCCATTTCCGGCCCCAAGCGGCCGCAGGATTTCCTGCCGCTGACCGAGGCCAAGGCGGGCTTCGCCAGCGAGATGGCCAACACCTTCAAGCGTGACCCCGCCAAGCAGGTGCCGGTCAAGGGCGAAGACTACGCCATGTCCTCGGGCAAGGTGGTGATCGCCTCGATCACCTCCTGCACCAACACCTCCAACCCCTATGTGCTGATCGGCGCCGGTCTGGTGGCGCGCAAGGCGCGCGCGCTGGGGCTCAATCGCAAGCCCTGGGTCAAGACCTCGCTGGCCCCCGGCAGCCAGGTGGTGACCGAGTATCTGGAGGCCGCCGGCCTGCAGGAAGACCTCGACGCCATCGGCTTCAACCTCGTGGGCTATGGCTGCACCACCTGCATCGGCAATTCCGGGCCCCTGCAGCCCGAGATCTCGGCCGCCATCGCCGAGGGCGATCTGGTCGCCACCGCCGTCCTGTCGGGCAACCGCAACTTCGAGGGCCGCATCTCGCCCGACGTGCGCGCCAACTATCTGGCCTCGCCGCCGCTGGTGGTGGCCTATGCTTTGGCCGGCGACATGAACATCGACCTGACCACCGAGCCTTTGGGCACCAGCAAGGATGGCAAGCCGGTCTATCTGAGGGACATCTGGCCCACCAACAAGGAAATCGCCGATCTGGTCCACGCCACCGTGACCCGCGAGGCCTTCATGAAGAAATACGCCGATGTATTCAAAGGCGATGCCAAGTGGCAGGCAGTCGAGACCACCGACAGCGAGACCTATGACTGGCCCGCCAGCTCGACCTACATCCAGAACCCGCCCTATTTCCAGGGCATGGCCGCCGAAAAGGGCACCATCCGCAACATCGAAGGCGCCCGCGTGCTGGCGATCCTGGGCGACATGATCACCACCGATCACATCAGCCCCGCCGGCTCGTTCAAGGATACCACGCCCGCCGGCAAGTTCCTGACCGACCGTCAGGTGCCTGTGCGCGAGTTCAACTCCTACGGCTCGCGGCGTGGCAACCACCAGGTGATGATGCGCGGCACCTTCGCCAATATCCGCATCAAGAACGAGATGCTGGACGGTGTCGAAGGCGGCTACACCAAGGGCCCCGACGGCCAGCAGACCTCGATCTACGATGCCTCGATGGCCTATCAGGAGGCCGGCGTGCCGCTGGTGATCTTTGCCGGCATCGAATACGGCGCCGGCTCCAGCCGCGACTGGGCGGCCAAGGGCACCGCACTTCTGGGCGTCAAGGCGGTGATCGCCGAAAGCTTCGAGCGCATCCACCGCTCCAACCTCGTCGGCATGGGGGTCATTCCCTTCGAGTTCACCGGCGGCGACACCCGCAAGTCGCTGGGGCTGAAGGGTGACGAGACGGTCAGCATCGAGGGGCTCGACACCATCAAGCCGCTGCAAACCGTGCCCTGCCACATCACCTATGCGGACGGCAAGACCCGCACCATCCAGGTCAAGTGCCGGATCGATACCGCGCCCGAGATCGAGTACATCGAGAATGGCGGCGTGCTGCATTACGTGCTGCGCAACCTCGCCAAGGCGTCGTAAGCCACTGAAATCATTGACGCCGCGCCCCATCCGGGCGCGGCCTTTGCCTCAGCCGTCGCGCTGATCGCACTAGGCGCGGACGAGAGATGTCAGTTCGGCGCGCTTGGCCGCCAGATCGTCGAGACTGGCAAAGCTCATGCTGCGCGCCTCGGCCCCGTCGCCGGTCAGATTGGGGAACTCGCCCTTGATGGTCGCGCCCTTGTGAAACATCAGCGTCGCGTGCTTCTTGGCCTTGGGGAAGAAGCTGGCGATGTTGCCCTTGTAGGTGAAGGTCGGCGCCTGCCACTTGATGCACTCGCCCACCCGCGCGTCGGCCGCCAGAATGGCCTCGCGCACCGCCTGAACCACCGGCTTTTGCGGGTTGTCATAGGCCGCCATCCAGCGGTCCACATCGGCCTTGGTCATGTTCCCGCCTTCCGCAACAACTGCGAGATTTCTGCCACCTTTTCGGCGACCAGCGCCGCATCGCCGCGGCCTTCGACATTCAGCCGCAGCACCGGCTCGGTGTTGGAGCGGCGCAGGTTGACCCGCCAGTTCCCCATATCGAGGCTGATGCCATCGAGCCGGTCAACCGCGCGGGCCTGCGGCAGATAGGCCGCCTCAAAGGCCGCGACCGCCCCGCCGACATCGCCCAAAGTGAAGTTGATCTCGCCCGACGAAGGGAAGGCCGCGCGCATCTCGGCCACCAGCGCCGACAGCGGCTTGCCCGCGCGGCTGACCAGTTCGGCCACCAGCAGGAACGGGATCATGCCGCTGTCGCAATACATGAAGTTGCGGAAATAGTGATGCGCCGACATCTCGCCGCCATAGACCGCATCGACCTCGCGCATCCGCGCCTTGATCAGCGCGTGCCCGGTGCGTGACACCACCGGTTCGCCGCCGCCGTGCCGGACCTGATCCACGGTGCTCCACATCACGCGCGGGTCATGCACGATCCGCGCCCCGCGCTCCTTGGCGACAAAGGCCGCCGCCAGCAGCCCCACCACATATTCGCCATCAACAAAGCAGCCCGCCTCGTCGAAGAAGAAGCAACGGTCGAAATCTCCGTCCCAGGCCACGCCGATATCGGCACTTGCCGCGCGCACGGCCGCAACCGTCGCCGGTTGATTCTCGGGCAGGAGCGGGTTGGGGATGCCGTTGGGAAAGCCGGCATCGGGCTGGTGAAACATGCGCTCGAAGCTGAAGGGCACGCCCGCCCGCTCCAGCGCCCCGGCCAGCGCATCGAAGGTTGGTCCGGCGGCGCCATTGCCGGAATTGACCAGAATCCTGAGCGGCCGCAGTCCGGCAGGGTCCAGAAAGCTCATCACCCGGGCGATGTAGTCCGTGCGCGGATCAAGCCGTTGCAGCCGGCCCTGCGCCTCAACCGGCCCGAAATCGTCGGCCGCCACCAGATCGCGGATCGCGTTCAGCCCGGTCTCGGCCGAGATCGGGCGCGAGCCCTCGCGCACCAGCTTGATGCCGTTGTAATCGATCGGGTTATGCGAGGCGGTCACCATCAGGCCCCCGCCAGCGGCGTAGTGGTCGGTCGCGAAATAGACCTCCTCGGTGCCGCAAAGCCCGATGTCGATCACATCCGCGCCCTCGTCGCGCAGCCCCCGGATCAGCGCCGCCTGCAATCCCGGGCCCGAGGCGCGGATATCGCGCCCGGTGACGACCAGCCCCGGCCGGAACACCCGCGCGAAGCCGCGCCCGGTGAGGTAGGCGATGGACTCGTCCAGATCCACGCCAAGCCGCCCGCGAATGTCGTAGCTCTTGAATGCGGCGGTGCTGGGCAAGGTGCGGTCCTGTCGGTCTGTGTTACTGGGTCGCCTCTGCCAGGGCGGGCAGGAACCTCTCCTCGTAGTCGGTGCCCATCAATGGGCCGGCAAAGCGAAACAGGATTGTGCCGTCGCCATCGACGATGAAGGTTTCGGGCGCCGCCGTCACGCCCCAATCGATCGCGGTGCGGCCCTGCGGGTCAAAGCCCAGCGCGAAGAACGGGTCGCCCACGTCATCGAGATAGCCATTGGCCTGATCGGTGGTATCGCGAAAGTTGATCCCGGCCACGCGGTAGCCCTGCGCGGCCAGATCGGTCAGAACCGGATGCTCGGCCCGGCAGGGCGGACACCACGAGGCCCAGAAGTTGACCAAAGTCACCTCGCCGCTGCGCAGGTCGGCATCGGTGAGCAAGGTGCGGCCATCGAGCGCCGCGACCGGCACCGGCGGCGCCTCCTTGCCGATCAGCGCCGAGGGCAGATTGCCGGGATCGCCCATGTAGAGCCCGCTCATCAGCAACCCGGCAATCGCCGCGAAAGCCACCGGCGGCAGCAGGATCAGCGGCGACAGCCTAGCCATTGCGGGCCTCCGCCTCGGCCAGCGCCGCACGCGACCGGCGCGCCTGCAGCCAGCTGAGCGCCACGATCCCGGCCAGCAGCGCCAGCGTCACCGCGTAGGCGCCCAGCACTTCGGCCGCGTAATTTCCCAGGTCAGGCATCAATCCCTCCGCGCCCGCAGGTCAAGCGCGCGCACCCGCCGCCAGCGGATCTCGGTCCGGGTGCGCAACAGGACCAGCGCCAGAAACAGCAGGATGAACCCGGCGATGGCGAGCAGCAAGGGCTGGTAGAACACGTCCGCCACGTTTTCCTTGGCATCGAGACTGAGCGACGCCCCCTGATGCAACCCTTGCGTCCAGAAGTTGACCGCATAGCGGCTCAGCACCGCAAACACCGATCCGACGATGCACAGGATGCTGGTCAGATCGGCGGCCGTATCGGGATCCTCGATCGCCGACCAGAGCGCCACATAGCCCAGATAGAACAGGAACAGGATCAGGAACGAGGTCAGCCGCGGATCCCAGACCCACCAGGTCCCCCACATCGGCTGGCCCCAGATCGCGCCGGTCATCAGCGCGATCAGCGTCATGGTGATGCCCACCGGCGCTGCCGCCTTGGCCGCCAGCGCCGAGACATGGTGCCGCCGCACCAACCAGATCAGCGAGGCCACCAGCATCATCAGCCAGGCATTGATCGCCAGCATCGCCGAGGGCACGTGCAGGTAGATGATCTTGACCGTCGCACCCTGCCGGTAATCGGCGGGCGTGAAGAAAAAGCCCCAGACCAGCGCCACCACGATGGCCCCGATCCCCAGCGCGAAGAGCCACGGCACGGCCGGAGCGGTCGTCGCCATGAACTTCTTCGGATTGGCATATTCCCAGATCGACATGTGCCGTCTCTATCCTTTGCCGCAGGCCGGCTCAATCGCCTAGCGCAAATTCACCCGCAAAGCCGCCGCGGTGGCAAAGGGCAGCACCGCGAAGGCGCCCAGGGTGATGCCTCCCAGCATTGCCAGTGGCACCGCCACGCCCAGCCCCTCGCCGCCGCGCCGCACCACCTCGGCGCCGAAGACCAGCGTCGGAACATAAAGCGGCAAGACCAGCAGCGACATCAGAAGCCCGCCCCGCTTCAGCCCCACGGTCAGGGCCGCACCAAAGGCCCCGATCATCGACAGCGCCGGCGTGCCAACCGCCAGCGACACCAGCAGCGGCAGCACCGCCGGGCCGGGCAGGCTCAGCAGGATGCCCAGCAGCGGCGCGATCACCACCAGCGGCAGCCCGGTGGTGGCCCAATGCACCAGCGCCTTGCCCAGCGCCACCGCTTCCAGCGGCAGCGGTCCGGTGGCCAGCAGGGTCAGCGACCCGTCCTCGTGATCGAGCGCGAACATCCGGTCCAGCGACAACAGCGCCGCCAGCAGTGCTGCCACCCACAAGATCCCCGGCGCGATCCGGGCCAGCACCTCGCGCTCGGGACCGACCCCGAAGGGCACCAGCACCACCACGATCAGGAAGAACGCCAGCGCCAGCCCAAACCCGCCACCGGCGCGCACGGCGAGCTTCAGGTCGCGGATCACCAGCGCCCTCACAGGAAGGCCCCGTCGCTGCCATCCGCCCCCGCGCGCCGGGCACGAAACGCCGTCAGGTCGAGGGTTTCGGCCTCGATCCCCAGATCGATATGGGTGGCAATCACCGCAATGCCGCCGCGCGCCAGATGGTGCTGCGTCAGAAACTCCGCAAACCGCGTCACCGACTGCCGGTCGAGCGAGATCGTCGGCTCGTCGAGCAGCCAGATCGGCCGGTCGATCACCGCCAGCCGCGCCAGCCCCAGCCGCCGCTTCTGCCCCGAGGACAGCGTCCCGGCCTCGCGCCCGCGCAGATCCGCCAGATCGAAAAGGTCATAAACGCCGTCCGGCACCCCGGTGCCATGGATGCCGGCCCAGAACTGCAGGTTCTCGGCCACGCTCAGCGTCGCCTTGATGCCGTCGGCATGGCTGGCATAGGCGATGTCGTCCGGCGCCGCCTCGACCCGGCCCGCCAGCGGCTTCTGCAACCCGGCCAGCACCCGCAACAGCGTGGTCTTGCCAACCCCGTTCGGCCCGCGCAGGATCAACGCCCGCCCGGCCGGGACGCCAAAACTCACACCCTCCAGCACCGCCAGCCCGCCGCGCTCGACCGCCAGCCCGGCGACGCCCAGCCGCGCGCTCACAGCGCCAACGCCGCCAGCCCGACGCGCCGCCCCTCGGACAACAGGATGTTGTAGGTCCGGCAGGCCACCGGCGAGGCCATGGCCTCGACCCCGACCCCCGCCGCTTCCAGCGCCTGCCGGAACGCGCCCGGCAAGTGGCAGATCTCGGCGCCGGTCCCGACGAAGACGATGTCGATGGCGCAAGCGGCGGCAAGCAGCCCCGCGGCATCCTCCAGCCCGCCCCAGGGCCGGACCCCGCCCGGCAGGATCAGGCAATTGCCGCGCACCACCTCGCCGCCGATTCTGAAGAAGCCGGGTCCGTAGCCGTCAACCGGCAGCCCGGTGCCATATGTGACCTCGTTCAGGCGCATGGCTTCCCTTCATTTTGGCGGCAAATACCTCCGCCGGAGGCACCGGGTTTCGGCTCCGAAACCCGGTTCAGGCATCGATATCGGCAAACTTGCCCGATTGGGGCTTCTTGGTCTTGGTCCAGTCCCGCTTGACGCCCAGCATGAGCACGACGTTCTTGGCGATATAGATCGAGGAATAGGTCCCGACCACGATGCCCCAGGTGATGGCAAAGACAAAGCCCCGGATCACGTCGCCGCCCAGCACCAGCAGCGCAATCAGCGAGATCAGCGTGGTGCCCGAGGTCATCACCGTGCGGCTCAGCGTTTCGTTGGCCGACAGGTTGAGCACATCGATAAGCGGCATCACCTTGTATTTGATCAGGTTTTCGCGCGCCCGGTCAAACACCACCACCGTGTCGTTGATCGAGTAGCCGACGATGGTCAGCAGCGCCGCGATGGTGGTGAGGTCGAATTTCAGCTGGAACAGCGCCCACAGACCGATGGTCAGCCCGACATCGTGCACCAGCGACACCACGGCGCCCAGGGCAAACTGCCATTCGAAGCGCAGCCAGATATAGACCATGATGGCCCCGACCGCTCCGGTGACCGCCAGGATCGCCGTCAGGATCAGCTCGCCCGAAACCTTCGGCCCGACGCTTTCGACCTGGGTGAACTTGACCGCCGGATCAACCGCCTGCAGCGCGGCCTCGACCTTTTCGATCATGGCGGTCGAGATCGCCTCGTCGCCGCTCTGCGCCTGGATGCGGATCGAGGTGACATGCTGGTCGGCGGCAAAGGTCGGGTCGAACACCTGGGTGATCGCCACATCGCCCAGATCGAGCGGCGAGATCGCGCCGCGATAGACGCCCACATCCACCACCTGCGAGGTCTCGGCCCGGATCGTGGTGCCGCCGCGGAAGTCGATGCCGTAGTTCAGCCCCTCGGCAAAGAACAGCACCACCGAAAGGATCAACAGCACCACCGAGCCGCCAAAGGTGATCTTGGCCGCCGCGAAGAAGTTGATCTTGGTGTTATCGGGAACAAGACGCAGACGCATGATCTAGACCTCGATGGTTTTCGGACGACGCCGCTGGAACCACCAGACGATCATCAGTCGCGTGACAAACAGGGCCGTGAACACCGAGGTGACGATGCCCAGACCCAGCGCGATGGCAAAGCCGCGCACCGGACCGGCCCCCAGCGCGAACAGGATGAAGGCGGTGATGATCGTCGTCAGGTTGGAGTCGACAATCGCCGAAAGCGCCCGCTCATAGCCCAGCTCGATGGCCCGCGCCGGACCGCGCGCGGTCTTGAGTTCCTCTCGGATGCGCTCATAGACCAGCACGTTGGCGTCCACCGCCATGCCCATGGTCAGCACGATCGCCGCAATGCCCGGCAGCGTCAGGGTCGAGCCGATCAGCGACAGGATGCCGAAGATCAGGCCGACGTTGATGGTCAGCGCGATGGCGGCCAGCACCCCGAAGAAGCCGTAAGACAGGATCATCACCACCACCACTGCGGCAAAGCCGACCAGGGCCGCGGTCTTGCCGGCGTCGATGCTGTCCTGGCCCAGTTCCGGCCCCACGGTGCGCTCCTCGAGGAAGGTCAGCCCGGCCGGCAGGGCGCCGGCGCGCAACAGCACCGCAAGATTGGTCGATTCCTCGATGGTGAACGAGCCGGTGATGATGCCCGACCCGCCCGGAATATGGCTCTGGATGGTCGGCGCCGAGATCACCTCGTCATCAAGCACGATGGCAAAGGGCGCGCCGATATTCTCGGCCGTGTAGTCGCCGAACTTGCGCGCGCCCGAGGGGTTGAAGCGGAAATTGACCGCCGGGCGCCCGTTCTGGTCGAAGGAGGGCTGCGCATCGACCAGCTCCTCGCCGGTCACCACCGGCGTGCGCTCCAGGATGTAGTAGACCCCCGGCTCGTTGAGCGAGGGCAGCACCTCGTTGCCGGTCCCGCCCGGATCGGCATTGGCGTCGGTCACCCGGCTGACAACCGGCTGGAAGGTCAGCTGCGCCGTGGTGCCGATGATGTCCTTGACCTCCTGCGCGGAACCCACGCCCGGCACCTGCACCAGGATCCGCTGGGCGCCCTGCTGGACGATCGTCGGCTCGCGGGTGCCGACCTCGTCGATCCGGCGGCGGATGATCTCCAGCGCCTGCTGGACCGTGCGGGCATCCGATGCCACGCGCTCGGCCTCGCTCAGGCGGAAGATCAGGATGTCGTTCTCGGCGGTCACGTCCAGTTCGGAGGCGCCCGCGCCGGTCAGCGACACCACCGGGCGCGACAGGCCGCGCCCCAGCTCCAGCGCCTTGGGCATGGCGCCGGCATTGGCGATGCGCACCCGCAGCTCGTCCGCCGGCCCCGCCTCGCGGGTTACAAAGCCCAGCTCGTCGCGCGATGCGGCCAGCACGTCGCGCACTTCCGGCCAGAGCGTGTCCATGCGCTGGGCATAGACATCCTGCACGTTGACCTCGGCCAGAAGATGCGCCCCGCCGCGCAGGTCGAGCCCGAGATTGACCAGCCCCGAGGGCAGGAAGGACGGCCAGAGCGCCGCCTCGGCCTCCAGCGCATCGGTGCTCAGCCCGCTGGCGATCACCTTTCTTGCGTCATTGCTGCGCTCGACCCGGTCATAAAACGCGTTGGGCAGCGCCAGCGACAGGCCGACAAGGCAGGTCAGGACGATGACTATCTGCCGCCAGAGTGGGATTTGTAGCATATTGGGCCCTCGGACCGGAGATCAGGACTTGGCCGGCTCGGTCTTGTTCAGGACGGTGGTGATGGTCGAGCGGATGACGCGCACGTTGACGCCGGTCGCGATCTCGATCTCGACCTCGTTGTCGTCCTTGACCTTGGTCACCTTGCCGACGATGCCGCCCGCGGTCACCACCTGATCGCCACGGCGCAGGGCCGCCACCAGCGCCTGATGGTCCTTCAGCTTCTTCTGCTGCGGCCGGATCAGGAGAAAGTACATGATCCCGAAAATCAGAATCAGCGGAATGATCGATTGAATGCCCTGCATGTCGGTCCTTGGTCTCTTGTTTGTGCTCGCGGGGCGCTCCCCCGCAAAAGTCGCGGCACGTTAGTCCCGCGCCCCGGGAATGGCAATGCGCCCGCCCGGAATTCCCTGTTCACAGCCACCGGCCTTTGCGGCATATGGGGGCACGAGCCTGCAACACCAGACCCAAGGACCGGAAACATGCACGATATCCGCGCCATCCGCGAAAATCCCTCCGCCTTCGATGCGGCGTTGTCGCGTCGGGGCCTGGCGCCGCAATCCCCGGCCATCCTCGGTCTGGACGAGGCCCGGCGCGAACGCATCCACGCCGCCGAAACCGCGCAGGCCGAGCAGAATCGCGCCAGCAAGGATGCGGGCGCGGCCAGGGCCAGCGGCAACGACGCCGAGTTCGAGCGCCTGCGCGCGCTGATCGCCGAGCAGAAGGCGCGCATCGGCCAGATGGGTGACGAGGCCAAGGCGCTCGACCAGCAGTTGCAGGACCTGCTGCTGACCATCCCGAACCTGCCCTACGATGATGTGCCCACCGGCAGGGACGAGGCCGACAATGTCGAGATCCGCCGCGTCGGCGCTCCGCGCAACTTCGCCTTCGCCCCGCGCGAGCATTACCAGCTGCCCGCTGCCCGCGACATGGATTTCGAGACCGGCGCCAAGCTGTCGGGCGCCCGCTTCGTGGTGCTGCGCGGCGCCATGGCGCGCCTGCACCGGGCGCTGGCGCAGTTCATGCTCGATACCCATGTCGAGGATCACGCCCTGACCGAAGCCATCACCCCGGTGCTGGTGCGCGAGGAAATGATGGTCGGCACCGGCCAGCTGCCAAAGTTCGGCGAGGACAGCTACCAGACCACCAACGGCTGGTGGCTGATCCCCACCGCCGAGGTCACGCTGACCAATTTCGTCAACGGCGACACGGTCGACGAGGCGAGCCTGCCGCGCCGCTACGTGGCCCATACCCAGTGCTTCCGCTCCGAAGCCGGCAGCGCCGGGCGCGACACCGCCGGCATGCTGCGCCAGCACCAGTTCGAAAAGGTCGAGATGGTCTCGATCACCACCCCTGACCAGTCCGAGGCCGAACATGCCCGCATGACCGCCTGCGCCGAGGCCATCCTTGCCAGGCTGGGCCTGCCCTTCCGCACCGTGGTGCTGTGCACCGGCGACATGGGCGCGGGCGCCCGCCGCACCCATGACATCGAGGTCTGGCTGCCGGGCCAGAACACCTACCGCGAGATCAGCTCAGTCTCCACCTGCGGCGACTATCAGGCGCGGCGCATGAATGCCCGCTTCCGCCCCGATAATGGCGGCAAGCCGCAATTCCTGCACACGCTCAACGGCTCGGGCCTCGCGGTGGGGCGGACCCTGATCGCGGTCCTGGAAAACGGTCAGGAACAGGACGGATCGGTCACGCTGCCCGCCGCCCTGCATCCCTACCTGCGGGGCAAGACCCGGATCACCGCCGAAGGCGCGCTGGCCTGATCCCGCCCTTCATTTTGGCACAAATACCTCACGGGGGTGCGGGGGTGTGAAACCCCCGCCGGCCCGGTCTATTTGCGCGGCTTGCCCAGATGCTTGCTCAGCTTCGAGGGCTGCGATTTCTTGCGGTCCTTGAACGGGTTCCTGTCATTCTGGTCGCGCAAGGTCAGCCGGATCGGCGTCCCGTGCATGTCAAAGTCGTTGCGCAACCCGTTGACAAGATAGCGCGAATAACTTTCCGGCACCGCCTCGGGATGCGAGGTCATCACCACGAAGGCCGGCGGCCTGGTCTTGACCTGGGTGGCATAGCGCATCTTGATCCGCCGCCCGCCCGGCGCCGGCGGCGGATGCTGCTCCAGCATGCCGGTCAGCCAGCGGTTGAGCTGCGCCGTGGTCACGCGGCGGTTCCAGACCTCGTGTGCCTTGAGGATGGCGGCGTGCAGGCGGTCGAGCCCGCGCCCGGTCTTGGCCGAAACCGTGACCAGCGGCGCGCCGCGCAATTGCGGCAACAGCCGCTCGAACATCTCGCGCAGGTCCTTGAGCTTGTCCTGCTTGTCGTCCTCGAGGTCCCATTTGTTGACCGCGATCACCACCGCGCGGCCCTCGCGCTCGGCCAGATCGGCGATGCGCAGGTCCTGCTGCTCGAACGGGATCTCGACATCCAGCAGGATCACCACCACTTCGGCGAACCTGACCGCCCGCAACCCGTCCGAGACCGAGAGCTTTTCCAGCTTGTCCTGGATCTTGGCCCGCTTGCGCATCCCGGCGGTGTCGAAGATGCGCATCGGCACGCCGTCCCACAGCGTCGGCACCGAAATCGCGTCGCGGGTGATCCCGGCTTCGGGGCCGGTCAAAAGCCGCTCCTCACCCAGTATCCGGTTGATCAGCGTGGATTTTCCGGCATTGGGCCGCCCCACCACGGCGATCTGCAGCGGCTTTTCGCGGGTCAGCTGGCGCGGGGCGTCCTCGTCATCGTCGCCCACATCCACGTCGGTTTCAGGGGCTTCCTCCTCGGCGCGTTCCTCGAACCCGTCGGCGATCGGCATCAGCACGTCCAGCAATTCGCCCATGCCCTCGCCATGCTCGGCCGAGATGCGCAACGGCTCGCCCAGCCCCAGCGAAAAGGCATCGAGGTAACCGGCATCGCCGGCGCGGCCCTCGGCCTTGTTGGCGGCGAGGATCACATGGGCGTTCTTCTTGCGCAGGATATCGGCAAAGATCTGGTCGGCGGGCAGGATGCCGGCGCGGGCATCGACCATGAACAGGCAGACATCGGCCAGTTCCACCGCGCGTTCGGTCAGCCTGCGCATCCGGCCCTGCAGGCTTTCGTCGGTGGCCTCCTCCAGTCCGGCGGTGTCGATCACGGTGAATCGCAGATCGCCCAGCCGCGCCGCGCCCTCGCGCAGGTCGCGCGTCACGCCGGGCTGGTCATCGACCAGCGCCAGACGCTTGCCGACCAGCCGGTTGAACAGCGTCGATTTGCCGACATTCGGGCGCCCGACAATGGCGAGGGTAAAGCTCATGATCCGCGGTTTCCTGCAAAGAAGCCCGCCCGATACAGCAATCCGCCGCTAACGGAAAGCCATCAGTTGCCCGTCATTGGTGACCACGTAGAGCGTGCCGCCCGCCACCACCGGGTTCGAGGCGGCGCCGCCCGGCAGCGCCACCTGCCCGATCAGCGCGCCCGAGGCCGGATCGAACTGGCGGATGACCCCGTCCGACGAGGCGACGATCAGCCGCCCCCCGGCCAGGATCGGGCCGAAATGCGCATAGAGCGTCTTTTGCCGCCGCGCCCGGTCCTGCTCGAATTGCGGCAGGTCGACACGCCAGATCACGCTGCCATCTGCGGCATCGAGCCGGACCAGCTGGTTGAGGTCATTTACCATGAAGACCGAGCCGCCCACCGGCCAGACCGGCCCTGCGGCCCCCTCGGTCGCGGTCCAGATCCGGTCTCCGGTCGCCAGGTCCAGCGCCACCGTGGTGCCCGAGATATTGCCCGCATAGACGCGGTTGCCATCCACGACCGGGTCGCCCGCGATGTCCGAGACGGTTGCCGCCGCGCGGCCCAGCCGCTGCCCGGCCACCACCGCCGACCAGCGCCGCAGCCCGCCTTCGGGGAAGGCCGCGAGAATCTCGCCCGACGAGAACGGGAAGATCACCAGGTCACGCGCCACCGCCGCTCCGGCGCCACCGCTGAAATTGGCGGTCGTCGGCGTGCCGGCCAGTTGCCAGCGGATGCGGCCATTGCCCGATTCCAGCGCCCAGGCGCGGCTGTCGCGCGACATCACGTAGATCAGGCTGCCGCGCACGGTCGGCGCCGAACTGCCGGGCGCGTTAAGCTCCTGCTCCCACAACACCGCGCCCGTCGCCGGGTCAAGCGCGGTCACCCGGCCAAAGCCGGTGGTGACGATCACCTTGCCGTCGCCATAGGCGATCCCGCCGCCCGAGGCGTCACTCAGGCTGTCGCGCCCGGTCGAGGTGGCGTGGCTCCACAAGGGCGCGCCGGCGGTCGAGGTCGCCGTCACCAACGCGCGGGCATCGAGCGTGAACACGCGCCCGCCCGCCACCACCGGATCGGCGGTGATGCGGGCGCGGCGGCTGTTGCCCTCGCCGATATCGACCGCGAAGACCGGGGCCAGGCTGGCCCCGAGTGCCGGATGGGTGATGCGGTGTTCGGGGCCGCCATTGCGATGGGTCCAGTCGCTGTTGGCCTGCGCCGCCGGCAGCCGGATCGGCGCGGTGCGGTTGGCGGTCTCGGTGGTCTGGCCCGCAAGTCCGTCGCGCAGATCCAGCCGCTCGCCCGGCAGGATCACGTCGCGCTGGCTGCATCCGGCCAGCAGGCCGATGACAAGTGTCGCTCCGATGATGGTCTTGACAGTCACGGCCCGCGCCTCTCGTGGTTCTTGGATCCTAGTTCGACGCCGTCGGCGCCGTGATCTCTCCGCCCAGTGCCACAATCAGCCCTAGCGACCTCTCGCGCAAGCCCTGCGTCACGTCGGCATCCTCGACGATGGCGCGCAAGGTGGCGATTGCCGCCTCCTTGTCGCCGCTCTCGGTCTGCATGAAGGCGATCTGCTCCTGCGCCAGCAGCCGGAACGGCCGCCCCGGCACCGCCAGCTCCTGCAAGGCCGCCATGCGCGCATCTTCGCTGTCCCAGCCCCCCGCCAGCATCGCCGCCTTGAGGCCCGCCAGCTCGCGGTAGATCTCGGGCTGGGTGGTGTCAGCGGCAAGCGCGGTCAGCGCGGCAACCGAGGCGGCCTCGTTGCCGGCGGTCTCATACTCGGAGGCGCCCAGCAGCGCCACGATGGCGCCCGCCGATCCCGTGGCGGGAATGGCATCGAAGGCGGCCTGGCGCGCCGCCGGGTCCTGGGTCTCGAGCGCGCTCAGCAGCGCATCGCCCACCGCCTGCGCGGCGGCCTGATTGCGCGCCGATTGCCACTCGGACCAGCCGGCCCCGCCCACCAGTCCGACCACCACCAGCACGCCGATCCAGCCGTAACGGCGCAGATAGCCATAGAGCTGGTCGCTGCGGACGGCCTCGGTCACCTCGTCGATGAAACTGTCGTTGTTGCTCACGCCCGCCCCCGTCTGATTTGGACCCGTCTTATCGTGAAGCCCAAGCCCTTGCCAAGCCCTTGCCCCACCACCGCGCCGGCTCAGGCCGCCTGCGCCTCTTCCGCCTCTTGCCGGTTCCACAACTGCGCATAACGCCCGTCGCGCTCCAGAAGCTGGTCATGCGTGCCCCGCTCGACCACCTGCCCGTCTTCCAGCACCACGATCAGATCGGCATCGGCAATGGTCGAGAGCCGGTGCGCGATGGTCAGCACCGTGCGTCCCTGCCCCATGGCCTTCAGCTCGGACTGGATCTCCATCTCGGTCTGGGTGTCGAGCGCCGAAGTGGCCTCGTCGAGGATCAGGATCGGCGGGTTCTTCAGCAGGGTCCGGGCGATGCCGACCCGCTGCTTTTCCCCGCCCGACAGCTTGAGCCCGCGCTCGCCCACCGTGGTCTGGTAGCCCAGTGGCAGCCCGAGGATGAACTCGTGGATCTTGGCGGCCTTGGCGGCGGCGATGATCTCGGCCTCGGATGCGTCCGGGCGCCCATAGGCAATGTTGTAATGGATGGTATCGTTGAACAGCACCGTATCCTGCGGCACCACCCCGATCAGCGCATGCAGCGAGCTTTGCGTCAGGTCGCGCACGTCCTGTCCGTCGATCCTGACCGCGCCGCCGCTGACATCGTAAAACCGGAACAGGAGCCGCCCGATGGTCGACTTGCCCGAACCCGACGAGCCCACGATGGCGACCGTCTGCCCCGGCTCGACCTCGAGCGACACCCCCTTGAGGATCGGCCTTTCGGCATCATAGCCAAAGGCCACATCGTCGAACTGCACCCTGCCGCCCTTGATCTGCAACGGCCTGGCATCGGGCTTGTCGGTGACTTCGGCGGGCTGCTCCAGCAGGTCGAACATGTCGGCCATGTCGATCAGCGCCTGCCGGATCTCGCGGTAGACCGTGCCGAGGAAGTTCAGCGGCATGGTGATCTGGATCATGTAGGCGTTGACCATGACGAAATCGCCCACCGTCAGCGTGCCCTTCTGCACCCCCACGGCCGCCATCACCATCACCGCGACCAGGCCGCCGGTGATCAGCACCGACTGGCCGAAGTTGAGGAATGCCAGCGAATAGTTGGTGCTCAGAGCGGCAGCCTCGTAGCGCGCCATGGCGCGGTCATAGCGGTCGGCCTCCCAGCTTTCGGCGCCGAAATACTTGACCGTCTCGAAGTTCAGCAGGCTGTCGATCGCCTTCTGGTTGGCGTCGGTGTCCTGATCGTTCATCACCTTGCGGATCTTCACCCGCATCTCGGTCACGGCGAAGGTGAACCAGACATAGAGCGCGATGGTCAGCGCCACCACCGCCAGATACCAGATATCGAACAGGTAGAAGAGCACCGCCGAGATCATCAAGAGTTCCAGCACCAGCGGCCCCATCGAGAACAGCAGGAACCGCAGCAGGAAATCGACGCCCTTGGTGCCGCGCTCGATCACCCGGCTCAGGCCCCCGGTCTTGCGGGTGATGTGATAGCGCATCGACAGGCGGTGGATATGGGTGAAGGTCTCGAGCGCCAGCCGCCGCAGCGCCCGCTGGCCCACCGGCGTAAAGATCACGTCGCGCAGCTGCTGGAAGCCGACATTGGCCAGCCGCGCCAGACCGTAGGTCAGGGTCAGCCCCACCGCGCCCATGGCCAGAAAGGTGGCCGAACTGGCGTCGGGCGCCAGCGCGTCCACGGCCTGCTTGTAGAAGATCGGCGTGGCCACGGCGATCAGCTTGGCTAGCACCAGCACCGCAAGCGCCGCCACCACCCGCCATTTCACCCAGAACTGCCCCTCGGGCCAGAGGTAGGGCATGACGCGGCGAATGACGTTCCAGCCTTCGATCTTCCGGTTGGAAAGATTGGCGGCGGTCTTGGGCAAGCGACGCATGAACGGCTCCGGGATGCTGAACGGCTAACCTAGTTAGGCCAGGCGCCGGATACCAGTGCCTATTGATCTAGGGATTGCGGCAGGTCCGGCAGGGTAAAGACCTGCCCCGGATAGATCAGGTCCGGGTCGCGGATCCGGTCACGGTTGGCCTCGAACACCGCCACGTAGAGAATGCCTTCGCCATAGCGGTCGCGCGCGATGGCCCAGAGCGTATTGCCCGGCTGCACCACCCTGACCGCCACCCCGGTGCCGGAGGCGGTCGCGTCGCTCATCGAGGCGGCAATCGCGCTGGGCTCTTCGAGCTTGAAGGGGGTCTCGATCCGCGAGGCGACCTCGCCGCCGGCATTCACCTCGTCGATGCGCAGGGTGTAGACGCCTGCAACCACCTGCGGCAGGTCGGTGCTCCAGCCGCCCTCGGGGGTGACCGGCGCCTCGATCACGGCGGCATTGTCGATGTAGATGCGCACGATGCTGTCAATCGCCGCCCGGCCCGCCAGCAGCACTTCGCCCGAAGGCTCGTAGGTGATGGCGTCGAGCGCCACCGCCGACATCACCTCGGGCGAGGCATCGGCCTCGATGGCCGGCTGCACCACGGCGACGCCGCTGTCATCGGCCAGCAGGATCGCCGGTTGCGCGTCCGAGCCCGCGGCTGCATCGCCGGTGGCGGCGTCGGCAACGGTATCCGTGGCCGGGGCGCCGGAAAGACCGGCGGTGGAGGTCGTGGCGGTGGAGGTCGTGGCGGTGGCGGCATCGCTGGCCGGCGCCTCGGCCACGGCATCGCTCGCGCCAGCCTCGGCCAATCCCTCCGCCGCGGCGTCAGGGGCTGCGCCCTCGGTGGTTGCGGTCGCGGCGACGGCCGCGTCACCCTCGGCCGGCACCGCGCCTGCGTCAACCGTCTGGTCGGCCGCGACTGCCGCCGGATCTGCCGTGCCATCCGCCCCGGTTTCAACGCCGCTGGCATCGGCAAGCGCGGTGGCGCCGGTCGGGGCCAGTATGACATCGGCAGCCGAGGCCACGGCCGCGCCATCGGGATCGGCCACCAGCGTCAGCATCCGGGGATCGGCAGAGGCATCGAGCGTCAGGAATGCCACGAAATTGCCCGAGCCGTCGGCCTCGGCCCGCGCCACTTCCACCTCTCCGACCATGATCGCTATCACCGCGCCGGGCAGGGCATGACCGGCCACAAGGCCGGCGCCATCGGCATCGATGCGCACCACATCAAAGGTCGGTGCTGCCGGATCGACGACCGTGGTGGCCGCATCGACGGTTGCATCCGGGTCCACGACCGCGGGGGCCGCGTCGGGGCTTTCGGTGGCCGGCGCATCGCCGGCTGCGGTGGCCTCGGGCGCGGCCTCGGTGGTGGGGGTGGCAACGCCCGAACCCGCCTGGTCGCCGGGGGTCAGCAATTCGGCGGGCGGTTCGGGAAAGATGCCGCCGGGCAGCCATTCGGGGCGCAGGCCGGGAAACAGCATCAGGGCCACGAATACGACCGCAAGCCCCGCGCCCGCACCCTTCGCGGCGCGCGCTGCGCTAAACTGCGCTTCCTGTCCAGCCAACGCCAATCCCCTGCCCTTGTCCCTTGCCAATGACCGGCCGCCAAACCCGCATCATCGCCGTCATTTCCGGTAAACCGGTTGAGCGACCATAGCAACGCGACTATGTCCGGTCAAAATCTCTCTTTCCCGCCTGTCACTGAAAGGACCCACAAGGTGAATGCTGCTTTGCCATCCGTCTGCGTCTTCTGCGGATCCCGCGTCGGGGCCGATCCCGAATACCGCCGCGCGGCCTGCGATCTGGGCCACATGCTGGCGGCCAACAAATGGCGGCTGGTCTATGGCGCGGGCGATATCGGGCTGATGGGCGAGGTCGCGCGCGCCGCCCAGTCAACCGGCGGCGGCACCTTTGGCGTCATTCCCAGGCATCTGCTCGACCGCGAGGTCGGGCGGCGGGCGCTCGACACGCTCGTCGTCACCGAGACCATGCACGAGCGCAAGAAGGTGATGTTCATGAATGCCGATGCCATCGTGGTGCTGCCCGGCGGGGCGGGCTCGCTCGACGAGTTCTTCGAGGTGCTGACCTGGCGCCAACTGGGCCTGCATGCGATGCCGATCGTGCTGGCCAATATCGGCGGCTACTGGGATCCGCTGGTCGATCTGCTGGCGCATGTCATCGGGCAGGGCTTCGCCGATGCCTCGCTGATGGGTTTTGTCACCGTGGCCGCGGACATGGCGGCGGTGGAGGCAACCCTGCGCGCCGCCCTGTCCTGACCGCAGCCCGCCGGACGGCAACGGCGCCCCGAAGGGCGCCGCCGCCTGCCCTCGCCCCGGTTCACATCCGGCTGGCGACGTTTTCCCAGTTGACCAGGTTGTCGAGGAAGTTGGTCAGATAGGCCGGACGCTTGTTGCGGTAGTCGATATAGTAGGAATGCTCCCACACATCGCAGCCCAGAAGCGCCGTCTGGCCGAAGCAGAGCGGGTTGACGCCGTTTTCGGTCTTGGTGACCTTGAGGCTGCCATCGGCATCCTTGACCAGCCAGCACCAGCCCGAGCCGAACTGGCCCGCGCCCGCGGCGGCGAACTGGGTCTTGAACTCGGCCACCGAGCCAAAGCTCTCGACCAGCGCCTTTTCCAGCGCGCCGGGCATGGCCGATGCCCCCGGACCCATCATCTCCCAGAACTGGTTGTGGTTCCACAACTGGCTGATATTGTTGAAGATACCGTTCTGGGCAACGGCGGTCTTGTTATAGGTGCCGGTGATGATCGCCTCGAGGGTCTTGCCCTCCCACTCGGTCCCGGCAATCAGCTTGTTGCCGTTGTCGACATAGGCCTTGTGGTGCAGGTCATGATGAAACTCGAGCGTCTCGCGCGACATGCCCTTGGCGGCAAGAGCGTCATGGGCATAGGGAAGATCGGGCAATGAAAATGACATGGTTTGGTCCTCGCAGCTAGGATTTCAGACAACCCTTCATTGGGCCGACGGCCGCGCGAGGTCAAGGGCGCAAGCCCGGAACCGGGTCGGGATCAGGCCCAGTCGATCCGGTCGCGAAAGTCGGTCCGGCCCGGAAACCGCTGGCCATGCTGGGCAATCAGCGAGCGCGCATTGTCGAGCCGGCGCAGCGGCCGGCAGATCATGATCAGCCGCTCCAGCGGCAGGGGCCGGCCCGGCGCCAGGCCGGTGGCGCGATCCAGGACCGTATAGGCATCGTCCAGCCGCTCCAGGTGCCGCATGGCGGCGGCCTCGGCCAGCAGCACATCGACGCTGTCATCGGCAACCTCGCGGTTCTGGTCGGTCAGATCGACGATGGCCTGGTAATCCTCCAGCTTCAGCATCAGCCGCACCGAGGACAACAACGCCTCGGAATTGAGCGCCGACGCCCCGGCCCCTTCCGGCCCCGCCGGAATGCCCGCCGAGGCGCCCTCGACATAGTTGGTCAGCACGTTGGACATGATGCGATTGACGATATCGGGCGAGACATGGCGGAAATCGCCGCGCGACCAGGCCACGGTCGGGTTGGACAGGATGACGAATTCGTAGGACGGAAAGTAATCAACCCCATCCTTGCCGATCAGGAATTCATCCAATGCGGCGCGCTGCACCGATTTGGAATAGGCGTTGGCGACCAGGACATCCATGTCGCGGAAGGTGGCCAGCAGCGGCACCGGCGACACTGTCACCAGCATTTTCAGCGGCTTCTTGCGGTGCCGCAGCAGCACCTCATATAGCTCGTTCAGCCCCTCGATCACGTCGCCGTAGCTCAGCACTCGGAACTCGAACCGGTCGGGGCTGGCCTTGACCAGCGGTGCCGGCGGCGAGACGTTGAGGTAAAGGTCCAGCTCGGTATCGTACCAGGTCTCGACATAGCCCAGCGTCAGGATGATGACATCGGCCTCGGCCACCTGCGCCACCGCATCGAGGTAGCGATGGCGGAAATCCAGGATCTCGGAGACCGGGAATTCCAGCTTGGCGATGCCCAGCTGCGGGTCGCAGTATTTGCCCTTGCCCAGCGGATAGAGGATGGCCTCGCCCGGAAAGGTGTCGCGCTCCAGCGCCCAGCGGATCTCGTTGGTGACCGAGTGGATCGAGTATTTGTTGAAGAAATTGGCGGCATCCCCCAGGCTCTCGCCGATGGGGCCCAGCTCGAACTCGCGGCTCAGCACCCGCTTGCCGGCGGCCTCCAGCGACTTCTCGACATTGCGGGCAAAGCACGAGCCGATGGCAAAGATCGTGTCGGTCTCACCGATGGTGAAACTCGGCCGGCAGGTGGGCGCGGCCAGCGGATAGAGCCGGTCGCCGTCCTTTTCCGGCGAAGGATACTTGCGCAGCGAATTCTCGCTGGCGCGCTTGAGCGCGTCGCCTGCGCCGAGCCGTTCGATATTGCCTGCCATCTGCCCCTGCCCTCTGCCGAAGGATCCGGCGCCACTCTGGCACCACCTTGCAAACATCCTGTTATCGGCCGGCCCGGTTGTTCCGGGTCTGTCGCCGACTGGCTTGATCATTCATAGCCAAAACCGGTCTGGCCTATCAATAGGCTCGGGCCGGTCCGCCCGATCTTGCATCGCCACCGTTCCCTTCATGCACCAACTGCGCTAGGAACTGGCAAGCAATGGGCAACGGAGACCTGCTATGAGCGACGATTTCGGCTTTGTAGCGCCTGACCTGACAGCCGAAACCGGAGAAAAGATCACCTATCTGGAGGGCGCCTATGTGGTGCCGCCACCTGATGAAGGGGTCAACCGCTCGGTGCAGAACTCGGGCGTTCTCGATGCCGAGGGCCGCCACGTGGAAAACTCGATCACCTGGCGCGGCGTCAATCCGGTGACCCGCGCGCCGGCGATGCCCGCACCCGAAACCGTGGCCGACCTGCCCGGCACCTGGATGTTCCTGGGGCCGCTTTTCGGGCATTTCGGGCATTTCCTGGTGGAAAGCATCTGCCGCTTCTGGGCCTACGAACAGCTCGAGACCAAGATCGACGGCGTGCTCTACGTGCCCAAGTTCCAGAACCGCCCCGAGCATGTCGCCAGCGTCTACCAGCCGTTCCTGAAGATGCTGGGCGTGGCCAAGCCGATGCTCAACCTCGCGGTCCCGACCCGGGTCGAGCGTCTTTACGTGCCGCGTCAGGGCTTTGGCATGTTCCAGATGATCGAAGGATCGGCCGAGTTCCGCGACTATGCGCGGCGCAACTGCGGCACCAATGTCGAAGCCAGGGGCGCGAAGAAGATCTATGTCTCGCGCTCTGCACTGCCGGCGATCCGGGGCAGCCTGATCGGCGAGAAGGTGCTGGAAAAGCACCTTGAAGCCGAGGGTTACGAGGTGTTTCACCCGCAAAAGCACAACCACGAACAGCAGATCGCCGCCTACAAGGCCGCCACCCACATCATTGCGGTCGACTGCTCGCCCTTGCACCTGTTGGCGCTGGTCGGCAACAAGGACCAGAAGGTCGGCGTCATCGCCCGCCGCTCGGGCGATCTGGACCAGATCTTCGTGCGCCAGATCAAGGCGTTTCAGGGCGCGGATGCCCATGCGATCAACGTGTTGCAGCGCAACTGGATCGAGGATCACGCCAACCGCCCCAGCCGCACCAGCTGGGGCGAGGTGGACATGGCGGCTCTCTATGACAGGCTGTTCGAGGCCGGCCTGATCACCGGCAAGACCCCCTGGCCCAGCATGACCGAGGCCGAGATCGGCGCCGAGGTCGAAAAGATCGGCGCCGAGGTTGGCACCAGGTTCAAGCCCTTCGAGGGGCAGATCGTCACGGCAGTCTCGATCGACAACTGAACGGCAGGCTAGCCGAGGAAGCCCACCGCGCCATCCTCGGCCGACTTCGCCAAGAGCGTGAACACGTAATCGGCCTGCGAGCGGAAACAGATCACCCGGATCACCTCGTCCGCGTCGATCCAGAACGCGCCGGCGACCTGGCCGATGCGGCTGCGCCGGAAATCGCCCGCGGCAAAGCTCCCGGGATGCATGTCAACCGGCGAGACCTTGGCCAGCACCTCGCGCGCATGGGGCCCCGCAACCGAGATCAGCGCCCGCGCGTCCGAGACGTTGGCGGCAAGGTGATGCGTCCCGGCCAGCGTCTGGGCCATCTGGTCGGCCACGGCCCCGGCCCCGGCATGGGGCACCAGCACCAGCAGCTCGTCCGGCGACATCCAGGCCAGCCCCTTGGCGGCATTGCCGGTGATCTTGCCCGGGGCCGGCAGCGCCAGCCCGGTGGCATGCTTGCAGGCGGTGCGCAGCTTGGCCGTCGCCAGATCGCCACGCAGGGTGATCATGCCGGCAAGGCCCTCGTCGCGCACCGTCACCGCCCCGGCGGCGACCCGGCCCATCAATGCGGAAACCGGCTCAGACATCCTGCTTCTCCCCAGCCTTGTCGTAGAACACCGGATCGACGATGCGCGCCTGAACGCTGCCGCCGCCGGTCCTGGTCAGCGTGATGACCTCGCCCATCCGGTCCGGCCCGTGCAGGACCAGCCCCATGGCGATCCCGCGCCCGAGCGTCGGCGAGAAATAGGTCGAGGTCACGCGCCCGACCGTGTTGCGCTGGCCGTTGTCGTTGACGCCCTCGCCGATGGCATAGGCGCCATCCTCGATCACCGATCCGTCGAGCGTCTCCAGCCCGACGAGCTTCCAGCGGTTGGGGTCGGCCATGTGGCTGCGTTCCTGCCCGCGCTTGCCCAGATAGTCCGACTTCTTCTTCGAGATCGCCCAGCCCAGGCCAAGATCCTGCGGGATCACCGTGCCGTCGGTCTCGTCACCGATCATGATGAAGCCCTTCTCGGCCCGCAGCACGTGCAGTCCTTCGGTGCCGTAGGGCATGATCCCGAACTCCGCGCCCGCTTCCAGCGCCGCATCCCAGAAGGCGCGGCCCTGGCTGGCCGGCACCGCGACCTCGTAGCTCAACTCGCCCGAGAACGAGATGCGGAACACCCGCGCCGGGATGCCGGCCAGCGTGCCATCCGCCCATTGCATGAAGGGCAGCGTTTGCTTGCTGACATCCATGCCGCCCAGCTTTTCCAGCACCTTGCGGGCATTGGGGCCGACAACGGCGATCTGGGCGAACTGCTCGGTGACGTTGGCAACGTAGACCTGCCAGTCCCACCATTCGCATTGCAGCCAGTCTTCCATATGGCCGTGAATGCGCTCGGCGCCCCCGGTCGTGGTGTGGCAGAGCCAGGTATCGTCATCGATCCGCGCCACCACGCCGTCATCGATCAGAAAGCCGTTTTCCGAGCACATCAGCCCGTAGCGGCACTTGCCCACCGCCAGAGTGCTCATGACATTGGTGTAGAGCATATCGAGGAAGTGCCCGGCATCGGGGCCCTTGACGATCAGCTTGCCCAAGGTCGAGGCGTCCAGCAGCCCGACATTGCTGCGGGTGTTGAGGATCTCGCGCGTCACGGCATCGTGCACTGTCTCACCCGCGCGCGGAAAGGCGAAGGGCCGCCGCCACTGGCCCACCGGCTCGAAATCGGCGCCGTTGTCGATGTGCCAGCCGTGGATAGGGGTCTGCCGCACCGGCTGGAACAGCGCCCCGCGCGCCGCACCGGTGATCGCGCCCATGGATATCGGCGTGTAGGGCGGGCGGAAGGTCGTGATGCCAACTTGCGGGATCTCGGCGTTGAGCGCCTGAGAAAGCACCGCCAGCCCGTTGATATTGCTCAACTTGCCCTGATCGGTCGCCATGCCGAGCGTGGTGTAGCGCTTGGCATGTTCGACGCTCTCGTAGCCTTCGCGCGCAGCCAGTTGCACATCCGAAACCTTGACGTCGTTCTGGTAGTCCAGCCAGGCCTTCATCCGCAGCGCGATCCCGGCGCCCTGCGGCATCAGCCAGACCGGCGCCATCGCGGCCTCGTCCTCATCCGTCGCCGCAACCGCCCTTGTCGCCCGGACCCGGCCGCCGACGGCGCGCGCGGCGGCGCGTCCGGCCTCGGTCGCGTCGGCGATCACCTCGGCGGTGCGCAGATGCCCGTTGGCGGTGCCGGCGGCGATGACGAAGGGCTGGGCGTCAGCCCCGGTCGGCGCGCGCGCGGCATCGGGGCGGAACATCGCCTGATCGGCGTCCCATGTCAGCTTGCCGCCGCAATGGGACCACAGATGCACCACCGGCGACCAGCCGCCCGACATCGCCACGCAGTCGCAGCCGATCTCCTCCAGCACCGCGCCCTCGCCGGCCTGCGCGCAGACGGCGACCCCGGTGACGCGGCGCGAGCCCTTGACCTTGGCAACCCCCATGCCGGTCAGCACCCGGATGCCGGCGGCGCGGGCCTGTTCGGGCAGCGGGCCGGACGCCTGCGTCCGCGCGTCGATGATGGCAGGCACCACCAGACCGGCGTCGCGCAGGGCCAGCGCGGTGCGGTAGGCGTCATCGTTGTTGGTGACCACCACCGTCCGGTCCCCGACCGAGACGCCGAAGTTGACCGCATAGTCGCGCACCGCACTTGCCAGAACAACGCCCGGCAAGTCATTGCCAGCAAACGACAAAGGCCGCTCGATGGCGCCGGTCGCGGTGATGATCTGCCGCGCGCGGATACGCCACAGCCGGTGGCGCGGACCGGAGACCTCGGGCTGATGGTCGGTCAGCCGTTCATAGCCCAGCGCATAGCCATGGTCATAGACACCCGCGCCCATCGTCCGGGTGCGGATCGTGACATTATCCATCTTTTCCAGGTCTTGAACGGCGTTCTTCACCCAGTCTGCGGCGGGCTTGCCGCCGATCCCGGGCGCATCCACCAGCGCCCGGCCGCCCCAATGCGCCGTCTGCTCCAGCACGATCACCCGCGCCCCGGACTTGCCGGCCTCGAGCGCCGCGGTCAGCCCGGCAATGCCGCCGCCGATCACCAGCACATCGGCGAAGGCGTGGAAATGCTCGTAAGTGTCGGCGTCGCGCTCTTTCGGTGCCTTGCCGAGCCCGGCCGACATGCGGATGAACGGCTCGTAGATATGCTTCCAGAAGGCGCGCGGATACATGAACATCTTGTAGTAGAAGCCGGCGGGCAGGAACCGCGCCAGATGGGTATTGAGCGCGCCGACGTCGAATTCGAGGCTCGGCCAGTGGTTCTGGCTGGTGGCCTGCAATCCGTCGAACAGTTCGGTGGTGGTCACCCGCTGGTTGGGCTCGAACCGCGCCCCCTCGCCGAGATTGACCAGCCCGTTGGGCTCTTCGGCGCCGCTGGCAACCACGCCGCGCGGACGGTGATACTTGAACGACCGCCCGATCATCATCTGGTCATTGGCCAGCAACGCCGAGGCCAGCGTATCGCCCTCATAGCCCGCCAGCCGCTTGCCGTTGAAGCGGAACTCGACCGCGCGGTCGCGGTTCAGGAAACGGCCACCCGAGGCCAGGCGCGTGCTCATGCGAATTCTCTCCAGGTCCAGCCGGGACGTTTGGCGGTGATGGCCTTGCGGATATGGGCGGGCGGCTCCTTGGATTGCGCCGGATAGGTGCCGAACACTTCCAGCGTCACCGTGCAGCGCGCCGCCAGAAACCACTTGCCGCAGCCATAGGCATGGCGCCAGCGCTCGAAATGCACCCCCTTGGGGTTCTCGCGCACGAACAGGTAGCCCTCGAACTCGTCATCCGAGGCACCGGGACCAAAGCGCTTGAGATGCGCCTCGCCACCGGCCTGCAACTCGGTCTCGTCGGCGGCCACGCCGCAATAGGGGCAGGTCAGGGTCAGCATTGCTTAGTCCTTTCCCGATTTTCTGCTCTCTTCGAGCCAGCGAAGCTGGAAGTGCATAGGAACTGAGAACTCAATTGTGTGTTGGCTTGAGTTGCGCGATGAAGACTTTCCATCGACATCAAGCGAACCCGCGACAACCGAAATCAGAGGCCCACCGAGTTGGCCATGTCCTTGCTTTTCAGAACCTGCCTCTGTTTCGACCACAAGATGGAATCGAACAAGTTGGTCCCCGAGACTGTATCGTTCACCGTCAACGCTATTGGGAGCGATTGGGATTCCATCGTTGTCGTGAGAGTGCTTTTGTGCGCGTCGAACACCGTCAGAAATGCTTGCAAGCGATTCAGCGATAAAATCCGCCAAAGTAGTTTTCCTCATCAATGCGCCACCCCCGCGGCGACGCTTTCGTCAATGAACCGGCCCTCGCGGAAGCGGTACATCGAGAACTCCTCGGTCAGCGGCGAATGGCCCTTGGCCATCAGTTCGGCCATGGCCCAGCCCGAGCCGGGGATCGACTTGAAGCCGCCGGTGCCCCAGCCGCAATTGACGAAGATGCCGCCCACCGGCGTCTTGGACAGGATGGGCGAGCGGTCGCCGGTCATGTCGACGATGCCGCCCCATTGCCGCAGCATCTTGAGCCGCGAGATCATCGGGAAGGTCTCGACCAGCGCCCGCACCGTCTCCTCGATATGGTGGAACGAGCCGCGCTGGGTATAGTTGTTGAAGCCGTCGGTGCCGCCGCCGATCACCATCTCGCCCTTGTCGGACTGGCTCATGTAGCCATGCACGGTGTTGGCCATCACCACCACGTCCATGCAGGGCTTGATCGGCTCGCTGACCAGCGCCTGCAGGGCCAGCGATTCGATCGGCAGGCGGAAACCGGCCTTTTCGGCCAGCACGCTGGAATGGCCGGCCACCACCAGACCCAGCTTGTCGCAGTCGATCTCGCCGCGGCTGGTGCTGACCCCCACCACCCGGCCATCCTTGCGCCGCACGCCGGTGACCTCGCATTGCTGGATCACGTCCATGCCCATGTCCGAGCAGGCCCGCGCATAGGCCCAGGCCACCGCATCGTGGCGCGCGGTGCCGCCGCGCGGCTGCCAGAGCGCACCGAGGACCGGGTAGCGCGGCCCCTCGATATGGATGATCGGCACCAGTTCCTTGACCCGCTGGGGCGAAATGAACTCGGTCGCCACCCCTTGCAGCATGTTGGCATGCGCGGTGCGCTTGTAGCCGCGGATCTCGTGCTGGGTCTGGGCCAGCATCATCACCCCGCGCGGGCTGAACATGACGTTCATGTTCAGGTCCTGGCTCATGGTCTCGTAGAGCGAGCGGGCCTTTTCATAGATGGCAGCCGAGGCATCCTGCAGGTAGTTGGAGCGGATGATCGTGGTGTTGCGCCCGGTATTGCCGCCGCCAAGCCAGCCCTTTTCAAGGATCGCCACGTTGCGGATGCCGTGGTTCTTGCCCAGGTAATAGGCGGTCGCCAGCCCGTGCCCGCCGGCGCCGACGATGATGGCGTCATATTTCTTCCTGGGCTCGGGCGAGCGCCAGGCGCGTTCCCAGCCGGTGTGAAAGCGCAAGGCCTCGCGGGCGACGGCAAAGACGGAATAGCGTTTCATGGCGGGGCGATTCCTCTGCGGCAGGGCGGTTGCGGCACTTGAGCTTACCTGAACTCTGCCGCCGATGACATGGTGCCTGCCAGCGGCAAGTTACCCAAGGAATCCGACATGCGCACCTTGTCGCAGCTTTTCGGGCCCAAGCCTGCCCCTTCCCATGCCGGGCAACGGCGACTAGGTAGGTCGCAACCGACGGAGATTGCCCTTGCTGTTCTGGATCCTGACCGGCGTCGTATCTGTGCTTGTGGCCGGTGCCCTGGCCCTGCCGCTGTTGCGCCCGCGCGCCGCGCCGGAGGAGCAATCCAGCGATGTGGCGCTCTACCGCGACCAGCTGGCGGAAGTGGCCCGCGATCTCGAGCGCGGCACGCTGGCCCCCGACGAGGCCGAACGCTCGCGCATCGAGATCTCGCGCCGCATCCTTGCCGCCGACGGGCGCGGCGGACCTCCGGCGCGGCAGGCCCCCGAGGGCGCGACCCGGCTGGCGGTGGCGCTGGCCGGGGCGCTGGTGATCCTGGGCGGTATCGCGGGCTATTACCGTCTGGGCGCACCGGGCTATCCCGACCTGTCGCTGGCCAACCGCATCGCGCAGGGCGATGCCGTCCGCGACCACCGGCCGGGCCAGGCCGAGGCCGAGGCGGCCGCCGCGCAACTGCCGCGCCCCGAGGTCGAGGCGCCGGCCGATTATCTGGCCATGGTCCAGCAATTGCGCGACATCGTCCCCACCCGCCCCGATGACCAGCAGGGCTGGACCCTGCTGGCCCGCCACGAAGGCGCCCTGCGCAACTATGCCGCCGCCGCCGCCGCGCAGGCGCATCTGGTCGAGATCAGGGGCGATGACGCCACTGTCGGGGACCTGCAACTGCTGGCCGATTTCATGGTGGCCGCCACCGCCGGACAGGTCTCGCCCGAGGCCGAGCAGGTCGTCCGCCGGATCATCGCGCGCGACGATCAGAACCTCGCCGCGCGCTACTATCTTGGCCTGCTCTATGCCGAGACCGACCGCCCCGACATCGCCTTCCGCCTCTGGCGCGGCCTGATCGACAGCGGGCAGGGCGGCATCCATGTCGAGCTGGCCCGCGCCCAGATCGAGGACGCGGCGATGCGCGCCGGCGTGAACTACGCCCTGCCCGAGGCCCCCGGACCCAGCGCCGCCGATATCGAGGCCGCCGGCGACATGACCGCGGCAGACCGCGAGGCCATGATCCGCGGCATGGTCGACGGGCTGGCCCAGCGGCTGGCCAGCCAGGGCGGCCCGGTCGAGGACTGGGCGCGGCTGATCACCTCGCTGGCGACGCTGGGCGAGACCGATCAGGCCGGCGCCATCCTGGCCGAGGCGCGGCAGGTCTTTGCCGCCTCCGCCGCCGCCATGGCGCAGCTGGACGCCGCGGCGGCCAGCGCCGGCCTGTCGCCATGATCTGCGCCACGCCCGAGGACTTCGCCGCCGCCCTGCCCCGGCACCGCGCCATTGCCGGGCTGGACCTTGGCACGGTGACCATCGGGGTCGCGGTCTCGGACCTGCTGCTCAGCGTCGCCAGCCCGCTGGAAACCATCAAGCGCAGCAAGTTCACCGCCGACGCCGCCCGCCTGCTGGAGATCGTCGCCCGGCGCGATCTGGGCGGCATCGTGCTCGGCCTGCCGATGAACATGGACGGTTCCGAAGGCGCGCGCTGCCAGTCGACCCGCGCCTTCGCCCGCAATCTCGAACGGCTGACGCCCTTGCCCATCGCCTTCTGGGACGAGAGGCTATCGACCGTGGCCGCCGAAAGGGCGCTGCTGGAGGCGGATACGTCTCGCAAACGTCGCGCCGAGGTGATCGACCACGTGGCCGCCGCCTATATCCTGCAAGGCATGCTGGACCGGTTGGCACATCTGAGGAGCGGCTGAATGGCGGACCCCACTGACAGCGACGCGGTCTGGAAGCGCGACGAGATCGAGAGCCCCTGCATCAAGGTCTGCCTGATCCACCCGGTCGAGCGCATCTGCACCGGCTGCCTGCGCAGCATCGACGAGATCGGGGCCTGGGGCCGCCTGAGCCCGCAGGAACGCCGCGACATCATGGACGAGCTGCCAAGCCGGCGCGGGCGGCTGCAAAAGCGCCGCGGCGGCCGGGCCGCGCGGCTGGCGCAGGGCTAGTCGAGCCGCAGCCAGTCGCGCATGTCGCGCAGCACCGGGCGGAAATAGGCCACCATCCGCCCTTCGGGCGGCGCCTTGGCGCCCGGCTTCCACGGGGCGACGCCGTGGATCAGCATCCGGTGCATCAGCACCGACTGGCCCGGCACCATCGGCAGCTCGACCCGGTTGCACATCTCGAACACCTCGTCGCGGGCGTCCTTGTAGATCTCGGTCACGTCGGTGGCGGCCCAGTCAGCGGGCGGAACCCCGGCAAAGGCCGCCATGAAGGCATCGCGGATGATCTCGTGGCTGCCCTCCCAGACCACCAGCGGGCTGGCCTCGGTGGCGGTCAGCGGCAGGCCCAGAATCCAGCCATGCGGCTCGCGCAGGAAACGGCGTTTGTCCGGCCCTTCGGCCAGCAGCCCGTCCAGATGGGCCGCGTCACGCTCGCGCCGGAAGGCATGGGCGGCGGCGCTTTCACCTTCGTCGCGGCGCGGATAGCCGGGATAGACCACCGACAACTGTGCGCGGTGGAGCTTCATCGCCGGCACCTCGCCCTCCCAGGGGCCGGCAAGCGCCACGCCGCCGATGGCGCCGTCATCGGCATTGGGCAGCGCATCGACGCCGACAAACCAGGTGCCGCCATGGCGCAGCCAGCGCGCCCGCATTTCCACGTCTGCCGCCACCGCCTTCGCCGGGCCGAGCGCCGCCCTGGCCCAGGCCGCGACCCTTGGGTCCTGCGGCATCAGCGCATGGCCGAGCCGGTCCAGATCGTCGCTTACCATCCCAGGGCCTTTCGCAGCATGTTGAGCGCCACCAGCGTCAGGAACGCGCCGAAAATGCGCTTGAGCCTGACCGCATCGGTGCGATGGGCCAGCGCCACTCCAAGCGGAGCGGTCAGCAGGGTCATGGCGATGACGATGACGAATGCCACCAGGTTGACCGCGCCGATATTGAAGGGCGGGCGGGCCTCGGGCGTTATGCCCACCAGCAGGAAGACGGCGACCGAGGGCACCGCGATGATGATGCCAAAGCCCGCCGCCGTCGCCACCGCCCGGTGGATCGGCACGCTGAACAGGCTCATGGTCGGCACCCCGAACGAGCCGCCGCCGATGCCCATCAGCACCGACAGGAACCCGATCACCGGCGAGATCAGGTAGCCGCGCCAGCCCATCGGCATCTGTTGCCCCAGCCGCCAGTGCTGGCGCCCCAGCGCCATGTAGAGCCCGACCAGCATCGCCAGCCCGCCGAAAATCGCCATCAGCGCGGTCGAGCGCAGCGACGAGGCCACCATGACCCCGATCAGCGCGCCCGCCGCGATCCCCGGCGCCCAGCCGCGCAGGATGGCCCAGTCCACCGCGCCCTTGCGGTTGTGGGCCAGAACCGAGCGCGCCGATGTCACCACGATCGTCGCCAGGGAAGTGGCCAGGCAGATCTGCATCAGCTGCGGGCTGTCATAGCCAAGCGTCTGGAATGCATAGAAGAATGACGGGACCAATATGATGCCGCCGCCGACCCCCAGCAGCCCGGCCAGCACACCGGCCACCGCGCCGATGCCCAGAAGCATCGCGCCCATCAGGAGGTCCAGCTGGATTTCGGCCATGGGTTGTCCTCATCTGTCGCGGCGCCCTGCACCCGCTGTTGATGCACTCCGCCCGCCCCGCCCGCAAGGGCTCAGGCGGCCCGGCTGATCTCGGCCAGCGCCGCCTCGACCAGCTCCGGCCCCGCGCCCGGCAGGCTCGCGCCTTCCGACAGCACCCGCCGCCACAGCCGCGCGCCGGGCCGCGCGGTGAACAGGCCAAGCATGTGCCGGGTGATCTGGTGCAGCCGCCCGCCCGCGGCCAGATGCGCCTCGATATAGGGCAGCATCGCCTGCACCGCCTGTTCGGCGGTCTGGCCGGTATCCTGCCCGAAGATGCGCGCATCGACCTGCGGCAGGATGGCGCCGGGGCTGTGATAGGCGGCGCGCCCGATCATCACCCCGTCCATCCCGGCGTCGAGAAAGCCCTGCGCCTGATCGAGGCTTTCGATGCCGCCGTTGACCGACAGGTGCAGATGCGGAAACACGCCCTTCATCTGCTGCACCAGAGCGTAGTCGAGCGGCGGCACCGTCCGGTTTTCCTTGGGCGACAGGCCCTGCAGCCAGGCCTTGCGGGCATGGATGGTGAACCGGTTGACGCCCGCCGCACTGACGCGGGCCAGAAACTCGGGCAGCACCTCTTGCGGCTCCTGGTCGTCAACGCCGATCCGGCATTTGACCGTGACCTCGACCGGCGCGGCGGCGCGCATGGCGGCAACGCAGTCGGCGACCAGCCCGGGCCGCTCCATCAGCACCGCGCCAAAACAGCCCGACTGCACCCGGTCCGAGGGGCAGCCGAAGTTCAGGTTGACCTCGTCATAGCCGAACTCGGCCGCGATGCGCGTGGCCTGCGCCAGCGCCGCCGGGTCGGAGCCGCCCAGTTGCAGCGCCACCGGATGTTCGGCCGGGTGATAGCCCAGCAGCCGCTCGCGGTCGCCGTGGATGACCGCCGCCGCCGTCACCATCTCGGTATAGAGCAGCGCCTGCCGGGTCATGAGGCGGTGCAGGTAGCGGCAATGGCGGTCGGTCCAATCCATCATCGGGGCGACCGAGAGGCGGGCGGCTTGTGAAATGGTCATCGCCCCTCCCCTGTCTGGCTGGTGCGGGCAAGGCT
>CAUJIU010000073.1 GCA_963205075.1 Pseudomonadota bacterium
GAGGGCGGGCTGGCCGGGGTCTCGACCGGGCTGATCGACCTCGACAAGAAGCTGGGCGGCCTGCACCGCTCCGACCTGTTGATTCTCGCCGGGCGGCCCTCGATGGGCAAGACTTCGCTGGCCACCAACATCGCCTTCAACATCGCCAAGGCCTACCGGCGCGGCAAGCTGGCCAATGGCGAGGAAGGCGCGGTCGACGGCGGGGTGGTGGGCTTCTTCAGCCTCGAGATGAGCGCCGAGCAGCTGGCCGCGCGCATCCTGTCGGAAGTCTCGGAAGTGCCGTCCGAGACCATCCGCCGCGGCGACATGACCGAGACCGAGTTTCGCCGTTTCGTCGACGCCGCCAAGTCGCTGGAGGCCTGCCCGCTCTACATCGACGACACGCCCGCCCTGCCCATCAGTCAGCTGGCCGCCCGCGCCCGCAGGCTCAAGCGCACCTACGGGCTGGACGCGCTGTTTGTGGATTACCTGCAACTGGTCCGCCCGGCGACCGCCAAGGACAGCCGCGTCAACGAGGTCTCGGAGATCACCCAAGGCCTCAAGGCCATCGCCAAGGAGCTCGACATTCCGGTGGTGGCCCTGTCGCAGCTGTCGCGCCAGGTGGAAAACCGCGAGGACAAGCGCCCGCAACTCAGCGACCTGCGCGAATCCGGCTCGATCGAGCAGGATGCCGACGTGGTGATGTTCGTGTTCCGCGAGGAATACTACAAGGAGCGCGAAAAGCCCGGCGACCACGAGCTGGACAAGATCGCCAAGTGGCAGGAAGAGATGGAGAATCTCATGGGCAAGGCCGAGATCGTCATCGGCAAGCAGCGCCACGGGCCGATCGGCAGCGTCGGGCTCAGCTTCGAGGGCCGCTTCACCCGTTTCGGCAACCTTGCCCGCCAGGGGCATGACGACCGGCGCGATTTCTGACAGCCATCCGCACAGCCGGTGGCGCCGGGACTTGCCCCGCGCCGAGGGGGCTGTCAAAAGACCCGCAATGAGCACCGGAACCCTGACCATCGACCTCGACGCCATCGTCGCCAACTGGCGCGCGCTGGCGGCCATGTCGCAGGCCGAAACCGGCGCGGTGGTCAAGGCCGACGGCTATGGCCTGGGCGCGGGGCGCATAGCCCGCGCGCTGCAACGGGCCGGCGCGACGCGGTTCTTTGTCGCCACCGCCGAGGAAGGCGCGAGCCTGCGCCAGGAGATCGGCACCGCGCCCGAAATCCTGGTGCTGTCCGGCCACATGTCCGGCGATACCGACATGATCGGCGATCTCGGCCTGACACCGGTGCTGAACTCGATCGAACAGCTGACCCGGCATTTCGAGGCGCTGCCGGGCGCGCCCTTCGCCATCCAGCTTGATACCGGCATGAACCGGCTGGGGCTGAAATGGGCCGATTGGGCCGCCGTGGCCGCCATGGCGCTGGCGCAGGGCCCGAGCCTGGTGATGAGCCAGCTGGCCTGCGCCGACGAACCGGACCACCCGATGAACCCAAGGCAGCTGCAGACCTTCCGCGAGATGACCGACGGCATCGCCGTGCCGCGCTCGCTGGCGGCCACGGGCGGGATATTGCTTGGCCCCGACTATCATTTCGAGGTGACCCGCCCCGGCATCGGGCTCTATGGCGGCCTGCCCTTCGCGCGGGCCGAGCCGGTGGTCTCGCTCGAGCTGCCGGTGATCCAGATCCGCGAGGTGGAGCCGGGCGAGTCGGTGGGTTACGCCTGCAGCTTTACCGCGACCGCGCCGATGCGGCTGGCGACGCTGGCCGCAGGCTATGCCGACGGCCTGCGCCGCTCGCTGGCGGGCTGCGCGGCGCTCTGGCACGGCGACACGCCCTGCCCGATGGTCGGACGGGTTTCGATGGACCTGCTGACCGTCGACGTGACCGCCCTGACCGAAACCCCGCAATCGCTGATGCTGCTGGGGCCGCATCAGGAGGCCGATGACCTGGCAACGGTGGCCGGCACCGTCAATTACGAGATCCTGACCCAGCTGGGGAGGCGCTACACAAGGCGCCACGTGGGCGCGTGATGCGGATTCTGGCCTATATCGGTGCCGCGGTGCTGGCCCAACTGGCGGCGTTCGGCCGCCTGTCGATCTTTACCGCCCAGGCCGTCAGCCACCTGGCGCGGCCGCCCTTCTACTGGCGCGAATTCGTCACCGCCGTGGTGCAGATCGGCTGGTTCTCGCTGCCGGTCGTCGGCCTGACCGCCTTTTTCACCGGCGGCGCGCTGGCCTTGCAGATCTATGCCGGCGGCGCCCGGTTTTCCGCCGAGGCGGTGGTGCCGCAGATCGTCGCCATCGGCATGGTGCGCGAACTCGGCCCGGTGCTGGTCGGCCTGATGATCGCGGCCCGCGTCACCTCGTCCATTGCTGCCGAGATCGCAACAATGAAGGTGACCGAGCAGATCGACGCCCTGGTCACGCTCTCGACCCATCCGATGAAATACCTGACCCTGCCGCGGGTGCTGGCGGCAACGCTGGTCATGCCGGTGCTGGTCGGCATCGGCGATATCATCGGCATCTTCGGCGGCTTTGTCGTCGGCGTCGAGCGGCTGGGCTTCAACAGCTCGGCCTATCTGAAGAACACGGTGGATTTCCTGCAGGTCCATGACATCACCTCGTCACTGGTCAAGGGCGCGGTCTTCGGCTTCGTGGCGGCGCTGATGGGCTGCTATTACGGCATGGGCTCGGACCGGGGCGCCATGGGGGTCGGACGCGCAACCAAGGGCTCGGTCGTCGCGGCGGCGGTGCTGATCCTGGCGGCCAACTTCGCGCTGACGGAGGCCTTCTTTTCCACATGATCACGCTCAGGGATGTCCATAAAAGCTTTGGGTCCAACCACGTGCTGGCGGGCGTGAACCTGACGGTGCCGCAGGGCGAGAACATGGTGGTCATCGGCGGCTCCGGCTCGGGAAAATCCATCCTGATCAAGTCCATACTGGGCCTTGTCAAACCCGATTCCGGCCAGATCACCGTCGGCGGCCAGGATGTGACGACCGGCGACCGCGACGCCTTCCTGGCCCGCTTCGGCATGCTGTTTCAGGGGGGCGCGCTGTTTGACAGCCTGCCGGTCTGGCAGAACGTCGCTTTCCGCCTGCTGCGCGGCGCGCTCAAGCGGCCCCGCGACCAGGCGCGCGACATCGCCATCGAAAAGCTGCGCCGGGTGGGCCTGTCGGCCGATGTCGCCGACCGGCTTCCGGCCGAATTGTCGGGCGGCATGCAAAAGCGCGTCAGCCTCGCCCGCGCCATCGCCGCCGAGCCCGAGATCATCTTCTTCGACGAGCCGACCACCGGCCTCGACCCGATCATGGCCGGCGTGATCAACGACCTGATCCGCGAGATCGTCACCGAGATGGGCGCCACCGCCATGACCATCACCCATGACATGACCAGCGTGCGCGCCATGGCCGACCGGGTGGCGATGCTGCATGGCGGGGTGATCCGCTGGACCGGCCCGATCGCCGATCTCGACAATTCCGGCGACCCGCATGTGGACCAGTTCATCCACGGCCGCGCCGAAGGGCCGATCGCCACCCTGCGCTGACGCGCCATTGTTTCCAGGCCGGAAACGATCACCCGACCGACAGGAATGACTTGGTAATCAGGCACTTCCTGACCTATCCTGCAAATCTGGGTGAAGTGGCTTTTCGTGGGGGGAAGCGCCCATGCTGGGTATCGGTATCATCGCGCACCTGGTCAGGGTGCTGCATTTTCTCGCTGTGGTCACGCTCTCGCTCGCGGCGGCGGCGGCAGTGGCGGTCACGCTGCTGTCGGCCTTCGGGCGGCTGCCCTGGCTGGCGCTCGATGCCCGCTTCGGCGACATGGGCCTGCCCTGGGCGGGCATGGCGCTGCAGATCGGCCTGACCGCGCTGCTGGTCTGCCTGGCCTTCTTCATTCCCGCCAATGGCCGGATCATGGCACTGGAACGCAGCCACCGCCGCTTCCAGATCGGCATGGAGGACGTGGCGCGCGCCTATCACCTCTGCCACACCGCCGACCGCGCCGGGCTGTTCACCCTCAGCTCCGAGTTCGACGCGGTGCGCGAACGCCTGGCCTATCTGCGCGACCATCCCGATCTCGCCAATCTCGAACCCGAGATCCTGACCATCGCCGCCCAGATGTCGACCGAGGCCCGCCACCTGGCCGAGATCTACTCCGACGCCAAGGTCAGCCGCGCCCGCGATTTCCTGCGCCAGCGCCAGCACGAGGCCGAGGCCGCCCAGGAACGCATCGTCGAGGCGCTGCAGATCTGCCGCGAGATCCAGACCTGGACCCGGCAGGTCGAGGCCGAGGAAGGCCTGGTCGCCAAGCAGCTGGCCACCCTCGACGAGGCCCTGCAACGCGCCCTGCCCAAGCTTGGCTACGCGGTCGAGGTCGAGGGCAAGACCAACGTGGTGCCCATGCCCGCCAAGCCCGCCGCCGGCTGAATGGCGCCCCTTGCGCCGCCCCGCCGATGCGCCCATCTCTGTCAGAGCCGCATCAACCTTCGGGCCGGACCATGACGCGACCCCTCTATCTCGCCAATCTGGCCCTCCTGGTGCTGTTTCCCATCTCCTGGTTTGCGCCGTTGTTGCGGGCCGGCCTGCTGCCGCTGTTCGGAATGTCGGAGATCAGCGTGGTCTCGGGCCTGCAAAGCCTGTGGGAAAGCGATGTGGCGCTGGCGCTGCTGGTCACGGTGCTGGCGATCTTCGCGCCCTATCTCAAGACCATCGGCCTGGCGCTGATCCATTTCCGCCTGCTGGACCGGCGCACCCTGCCGGTGCTGGGCTGGATCGGCAAGCTGGCCATGGCCGACATGTTCCTGATCGCGCTCTACATCGTGCTGGTCAAGGGCGTGGGTCTGGGCAGCGTCGAAACCGCCTGGGGCCTTTACATGTTCAGCGGCTGCGTGCTGGCCTCCATCGTGATTTCGCAGCTGACCAGCCAGGACTGATCCCCTTCATTTTGGCACAAATACCTGCGCCGCAGGCCGCGTGGCCCCGCCACGCGATTGCGCGCCAGCCCATTGCCCCAAACGGGCGGATCGGCGACAAGAGGCCATGGCAAGAGACCCCGGCTTCAGATGTTCGGAATGCGGCGCCAGCCACTCCAAGTGGTCGGGCCGCTGCGAGGCATGCGGGGCATGGAACACCATCACCGAGGATCAGGCGCTCACCGCCGGGCCCGGCGCAAGGGCACTGGGCGCCCGGCGGGGTGCCGCCATCCGGCTGACCGACCTGGCCACCCAGGATGCCGAGCCGCCGCGCACCGACTCGGGCGTGGCCGAGCTGGACCGGGTGCTGGGCGGCGGGCTGGTGCGGGCCTCGGCGCTGCTGGTGGGAGGCGATCCGGGCATCGGCAAGTCCACGCTCCTGTTGCAGGCCGCCGCCCGCTTTGCCCGCAACGGGCTCAAGGTCATCTATGTCTCGGGCGAGGAATCCACCGCCCAGGTGCAGATGCGCGCCCGCCGGCTGGGGCTGGAAAAGTCGCCCGTCATCCTCGCCGCCGAAACCGCCCTGCGCGACATCCTGACCACGCTCGAGGCGCAGGCGCCCGATCTGGTCATCATCGATTCGATCCAGACCATGTGGGCCGACACGGTCGAATCGGCCCCCGGCTCGGTGTCGCAGGTGCGCGCCTGTGCGCATGAGCTGACCAATTTCGCCAAACGGCGCGGATTGTCCGTGATCATGGTCGGCCATGTCACCAAGGAGGGCACCATCGCCGGCCCGCGGGTGATCGAGCACATGGTCGATACGGTGCTCTATTTCGAGGGCGACCGCGGCCACCAGTTCCGCATCCTGCGCGCGGTCAAGAACCGCTTCGGTCCGGCCGACGAGATCGGCGTGTTCGAGATGACCGGCAAGGGGCTGGCCGAGGTGCGCAACCCCTCGGCGCTGTTTCTCTCCGAGCGTGGCCAGCCCGCCCCGGGCTCGGTGGTCTTTGCCGGGATCGAGGGCACGCGCCCGGTTCTGTGCGAGATTCAGGCCCTGGTCGCCCCCGCCCCGCATGGGCAGCCGCGCCGCTCGGTGGTCGGCTGGGACGGCACCCGGCTGGCGATGATCCTGGCCGTGCTCGAGGCGCGCTGCGGCCTGCCCTTTGCCGGGCTCGATGTCTATCTCAACGTCGCCGGCGGCCTGCGCATCAGCGAACCGGCCGCCGATCTGGCGGTCGCCGCGGCTCTGGTCTCGGCCCGCGAGGACGTGGCCTTGCCGGAAACGACGGTGATTTTTGGTGAAATCAGCCTCTCGGGTGCCCTGCGCCCGGTGGTGCAGACCGAAATTCGGTTGAAAGAAGCGCAAAAACTTGGTTTCACCACGGCGATACTTCCCAAGGCGGCCAAACGCTTGACCGCTCCGGGGCTGGCGCTCAGACAGGTGCCTGACCTCGCGGGATTCGTGGCGGATGTTTTTGGGGCGCCTGCGGCGGCCGGATAAAGGGACGACATGGAAGGCTTTACCCTCATTGACGGCGTGGTCGCGATCCTGATCGTGCTCTCGGCGCTTCTGGCCTATTCGCGCGGTCTGGCCCGCGAGCTGCTGGCCATCGCCGCATGGGTCGGCGCCACGGTGGTCGCCTTCATCTTCGCCGATCAGGTGCGGCCGCTGATCCAGCAGATCCCGGTGGTCGGCGATTTCATCGGCGACAGCTGCGAATTGTCGGTCATCGCCGCCTTCGCCTCGGTTTTCGCGCTGACGCTGGTGGTGTTCTCGATCTTCAGCCCGCTGTTTTCCGGCGTGGTCCAGCGCTCGGTGCTGGGCGGGGTCGATCAGGGCCTGGGCTTCCTCTTTGGCGTGCTGCGCGGCATCCTGCTCGTTGCCGTGGCCTTCTTCGTCTACAAGACCGTGCTGTCGGCGCAATCGATGCCGATGATCGATGACAGCCGCTCGGCCGCGATCTTCAACCGCCTGACGGACCGGATCGAGCAGCAAAACCCCGAAGCCGCCCTGGGCTGGATCACCACCCAGTACGAGCAGCTGGTGGGCGGCTGCACCGAGGGCTGAGGCCCAAGGCCGGAACCCGGCCGCCGGCCCGGCATCACATCGCCGTTTAGGTCCGTGACAGTGCCCGCCTGAGGGACTATCAGGAGGGCGCGCGCGATTCCCCTGACCGGAGCCCCCCGTTGCCCCTGATCATGCCCCCCGCCCATCCTTTCGACGATGACAAGCTGAGAGAAGAATGCGGCATATTCGGCGTGGTCGGCGTGACGGACGCGGCCAACTTCGTCGCGCTCGGCCTGCACGCGCTCCAGCATCGCGGCCAGGAGGCGGGCGGCATCGTCACCTATGACCCGGCCACCGGCTTCAACTCGGCCCGCCGCATGGGCTATGTGCGCGACAACTTCACCCATTCCGACGTGATGCAGACCCTGCCGGGCGGCATCGGCATCGGCCATGTCCGCTATTCGACCGCCGGCAACAAGGGCCAGACCGCCATCCGCGACGTGCAGCCCTTCTTCGGCGAATTCGCCATGGGCGGCGCGGCCATCGCCCATAACGGCAACCTGACCAATGCCGCGGCGCTGCGCCGCGAACTGATCGAGCGCGGCTCGATCTTCCAGTCCTCGTCCGACAGCGAATGCATCATTCACCTGATGGCGCGCTCGATGGGCCGCACCATCCCCGACCGCATGGAAGAGGCGCTGCGCAAGGCGGAAGGCGCGTTTTCCATCGTCGCCATGACCCGCTCCAAGCTGATGGGGGTGCGCGACCCGCTGGGGGTGCGCCCGCTAGTGCTGGGCAAGGTCGGCGACGGCTGGGCGCTGAGTTCCGAGACCTGCGGGCTCGACATCATCGGCGCCGACTATGTGCGCGAGATCGAGCCGGGCGAGATGGTGGTGATCTCGTCGGAGAAGGGGGTGGAGAGCCACTTTCCCTTCCGCCCGCAAAAGCCGCGCTTCTGCATCTTCGAGCATGTGTATTTCTCGCGCCCCGATTCCATCCTTGGCGGGCGCTCGGTCTACGAGACCCGCGAGGCCATCGGCCGCGAACTGGCCAAGGAGGCCCCGGTCGATGCCGACCTGGTCTGCCCGGTGCCCGATTCCGGCACGCCGGCGGCCATCGGCTACTCGCTGCAATCGGGCATTCCCTATGCGATGGGGATCATCCGCAACCAGTATATGGGCCGCACCTTCATCGAGCCGACCGAGCAGATCCGCAACATGGGCGTGCGGCTCAAGCTCAACGTCAACCGGGCGCTCATTCGCGGCAAGCGGGTGATCCTGGTCGATGACAGCGTGGTGCGCGGCACCACCAGCCGCAAGATCAAGGAGATGATCCTCGATGCCGGCGCGGCTGAGGTGCATTTCCGCATTGCCTCGCCGCCGACCGCCTGGCCCTGCTTTTACGGGGTAGACACGCCGCAGCGCGAAAAGCTGCTGGCCGCCACCATGTCCGAGGACGAGATGCGCGAACATCTGGGCGTGGACAGCCTGCGCTTTGTCTCGCTTGACGGGCTGTATCGCGCCGTCGGTCAGGCCAAGGGGCGCGACCCCAGGTCGCCGGCCTATTGCGATGCCTGTTTCTCCGGCGACTACCCGGTGGCGCCCTCCGACATGATCGAAAAGGGCTTCAAGCTGCTGACGCCGGCGCAATAGCCGCTTTGCCCCTTGCGCGGCCAAGGCCGCGGCCCGAAACTGCGGCATGGCAAAGTTCAGCGATCACGACGCCTATATCGACGCCGCGCCGGCAGAGTTTCGCGCCGCCTTGCAGGACCTGCGCGCGCAACTGGCCCGCGCGCTGCCCGAGGCCGGGCAGGTCATCGCCTACAACATGCCGGGCTTTCGCATCGGCACGTCCATCGTCGCGGGCTATGCGGCGTTCAGCAAGCAATGCGGGCTCTACCTCGCCGCAGCGGCGATTGCCGCCCATGCCCCCGAGATTGCCGCGGCAGGCTTCAAGCCCGGCAAGACCGGGATCACCTTTACCCCCGCACGACCGATCCCGCCCGATCTGGTGGCGCGGCTGGCGCAGGCGTCGCGACTGAGCCTGAAAGCATGACCCCGCCGCTGCGGTTCCGCCCGCACCATTTCCTCTGTGCGCTGGGCTATGAGGGCAAGGGCTATTCCGAGGCCTTCACCGCCAACATGAGCGCCATCGTCATCGGCCGCCTGCGCACTGACGCGGGCGACGACGTGCAGATCGAGGTCGCGGAGGCGGCCGACGATATCTGCGCCCCCTGCCCCAAGCGCCGCGATCTCGGCTGCGCCGTCCAGCCCAGGATCGACCGGCTCGACATTTCTCATGCCGCCGCCCTGGGTCTTGCCGCAGGTGACACGCTCAGCTGGCGGGACGCCAAGGCCCGCATCCGCACGCGGGTCGCGCCGGGCAGCCTTGGCCAGCTCTGCGCGGGCTGCGAGTGGGAGCCGCTGGGGCTGTGCGAAGCCGCCCTGTTGCGGCTTCACGCCGACCACGCCAAATGAAATCGCCGCCCCGAAGGGCGGCGTTTTGCATAGGTTGTCTTGAGGCAGATCAGGCCTTGCGGCGGCCGAGCGCTGCCCAGGCGCCGGTCACCATCAGCGCGGCCAACACCGCCTTGACCGCGTCGCCGATCAGGAAGGGCGCGATGTAATAGGTCCAGATCATGTCGAAATTGTCGGCGCCCCAGCGGGTCGCGTCAAAGCCGAACAGCGCATCCGCAAACATCGCCCAGAGCACGCCGGGGATGTAGAGGAAGATCGAGGCCTCGATGGCGAAGGCGGCAAGCGGCAGCAGCTTCCTGTAGCCAAGGTCGGTGGCCAGACCGGCCAGCCATGCCATGCCGACAAAGCCGACGAGGAACCCCGCAGTCGGACCGGCAAAGGCGGCGCCGTTGTTGAAGTTGGCGAAGACCGGCAGGCCGATCGCCCCTTCGGCCAGATAGGCGGCCAGCGTGATCGCCCCCAGCCGCGAGCCAAAGGCAAAGCCCACCAGCAGCACCGCCAGCGTCTGCAGCGTCACCGGCACCGGATACATCGGCACCGAGACCTGGGCTGCGGATGCCACCAGCAGCGAGCCGCCGATGACCATGAGAGCCTGCTTGAGAAGGGTCTGCGACCCGAAAAGGGCAGTTGAAAGCGTCATGTTGGGCTGTCCTTCCTGAGATTGGCTTGCGCGAGGTTGTCTCTTTTCGTCGCGTTCAAGTCAAGTCGCTGATGGGTCTTCAGTGCTTGCCATGAGGCTGTCCTTTTGTGCCGGCACGCGGCTTTCGCCTCTGCAAGTCGAGGGCGCCCGGACACGGCCGGGACTCGGGAACCCCGCGCGCCGTATCGCCCGCCCGCGGCTTGCCCCGAAAATGGTTTCGCGGCATAATTCGCGGATGATCAAGGCCAGCACCCATGATGAGTATATCGCCGCGACCCTTGACCGGTTCCGCCCGACCTTGAGCGATTTTCGGCACCAGATCGCGGCCCTCCTGCCTCAGGCCGAGGAAGTGATCTCGTACAGCATGCCGGGCTTTCGTCTCGGAAAGAAAGTCGTCGCTGGCTATGCGGCCTTTACCCACCACTGCAGCTTCTTTCCCCATTCGGGCGCGACGCTGAACCCGTTTCGGGCCGAATTCGACGCGCTTGGCATGACCTATGCCAAGAGCGGCTTGCATTTCACCCCGGAGCTGCCGATCCCGCATGACCTGCTTGTCCGCATGCTGGCCACGCGGCTGGCTGAGGTAGGGCTCGACCCCTCGCTCCTGCGCCTGCCTGGATGACGCCGCCCACCAATGTCTTCGTGCTCTGCACCGGGCGCTGCGGGTCGACCACGCTGGCACGCGCCTGCGGGCATCTGGCCAATTTCACCTGCGGCCACGAAACCCGCACCCACCTGATCGGCGCCGCGCGTCTGGCCTACCCGCCCCGGCATATCGAGATCGACAACCGCCTGAGCTGGTTTCTGGGGCGGCTGGAGCGCGACTGGGGCGACAACGCCCATTATGTCCACCTGACCCGCGACCCCGAGGCGGTGGCGCAAAGCTTTGCCCGCCGCGCCGGGCAGGGCATCCTGCTTGCCTATCGCACCAGCATCGTCTCGCGGTCGCGCAGCCTGGCGCCCCGGACCCCGACCATCGGTTTCTGCCGCGACTATGTCGATACCGTCACCGCCAATATCGCCGCCTTCCTGCGGACCAAGACCCATGTCCGCCAGATGCGGCTCGAAACCATGGCCGAGGATTTCACGGGGTTTTGCGACTGGATCGGCGCCGAAGGCGATCTGGACGCGGCGCGCAAGGAATTGCATATCCGCCACAATGCAAGCTAGGGAACTGCCATGAAAGTCGCACTCGTCACCGGGGCATCGCGCGGTCTGGGCTCGGCGCTGGCCGAAGCGCTCGCGCCCAGCCATCACATCGTCGCCGTGGCCAAGACCACCGGCGCGCTGGAAGAGCTTGACGACCGGATCGCGGCGGCGGGCGGTCAGGCGACGCTGGCGCCGATGGACATCACGGTCGATGCCGCCATGCAGCAGCTCTGCCGCTCGATCCATGAGCGCTGGGGCCGGATCGACCTCTGGGTCCATGCCGCCATCCATGCCGCGCCGCTGGCGCCCGCCAGCCACATCGCCCCCAAGGATTTCGACAAGAGCCTGGCCACCAATGTCACCGCCACCGGCCGGCTGATCGCCTATGTCGCGCCGCTTCTGGGCGAGGCGGGCCGGGCGGTGTTCTTCGAGGACCCGCGCGGCGGCGAGAAGTTCTTCGGCAGCTACGGCGCCACCAAGGCCGCCCAGATCGCGCTGGCGCGCAGCTGGCAGGCCGAAACCGTCAATACCGGCCCGATCGTGCGGATCCTGACACCGCAGCCGATGCCCACCGGCACCCGCGCCCGTTTCTTTCCGGGCGAGGACCGGGCCCGTCTGGCCGATATCCGCGCCGAGGCCGCGCGCCTGCTGCCCGAGATCCTCGCCTGAGGCCGCGCCGCCGCCCGGCGGCACGCTCCCTTGCCGCTCGGGGCCCTGTCGCATAGGAATGGGCAGGCAGCTGCAATCCGCCGAAAACCGGGGCCAATATGCGTATCCTGATCACCAATGACGACGGCATCAACGCCCCCGGCCTCAAGGTGCTGCACGCCATCGCCACCCATATCGCCGGCCCCGGCGGCGAGGTCTGGACGGTGGCGCCCGCCTTCGAGCAGTCCGGGGTCGGGCATTGCATCAGCTACACCCATCCCACGATGATCGCCGAGCTTGGGCCGCGCCGCTTTGCCGCCGAAGGCTCGCCCGCCGATTGCGTTCTGGCGGGACTCTATGACGTCATGGCCGATGCCCGCCCGGATCTGGTGCTGTCAGGGGTCAATCGCGGCAACAACGCCGCCGAGAACGTGCTCTATTCCGGCACCATCGGTGCGGCGATGGAGGCGGCCCTGCAAGGCGTGCGCTCGGTGGCGCTGTCGCAGTTCTTCGGGCCCGAGAATTCCGCGCTCGACGATCCGTTCGAGGCGGCGCGCATGCATGGCGTGGCGGTCATCCGCCAGCTTCTGGATGACAGCCTGTGGGACAACAGCGATTACCGCCTGTTCTACAACGTGAATTTCCCCCCCATTGCCGCGTCCGGGGTCAAGGGCCACCGCGCCAGCCGCCAGGGCTTTCGCCGCAACACCCGCTTCGGGGTCGAGCCGCATCTGTCGCCCTCGGGCCGGCGCTTCCTGTGGATCAAGGGCGGCCCCCAGCACGAGCCGACCGAGCCGGGCAGCGACGCCGCCGACAACCTAGACGGCTTCATCTCGGTCACGCCGATGCGCGCCGATCTGACCGCCCATGACGCGATGGAGCATCTGAGGGACCGGATCGGGTGACCAGCGAGGCCGAGCGCAAGATGCAGTTCCTGTTCGCGCTCCGCTCGCGCGGGGTCACCGACAGCCGCGTCCTCTCGGCCATGGAGCGCATCGATCGCGGCCTGTTCGTGCGCGGCATCTTCGCCGACCGCGCCTATGAGGACATGCCGCTGCCCATCGCCTGCGGCCAGACCATCAGCCAGCCCTCGGTGGTCGGGCTGATGACCCAGGCGCTCAACGTCACCTCGCGCGACAAGGTGCTCGAGGTGGGCACCGGCTCGGGCTATCAGGCCGCGGTGCTCAGCCTGCTGGCCCGTCGGGTCTATACCGTGGACCGCCACCGCCGGCTGGTGGCCGAGGCGCGGCAGGTGTTCGACGCGCTGGGGCTGCCGAACCTGACCACCTTCACCGCCGATGGCAGCTTCGGCTTGCCCGATCAGGCGCCATTCGACCGCATCCTGGTCACCGCGGCCGCCGAGGACCCGCCGGGTCCGCTCTTGGCCCAGCTCCGGATCGGGGGTATCATGATCGTGCCGGTCGGGCAGTCGGACACGGTTCAGAGCCTGATCCGCGTGACGCGCACCGATTCCGGCTATGAATACGAGGAACTGCGCCCGGTCCGCTTCGTGCCCCTTGTGGAGGGGCTGGGTCAGGACTAGGTCGCAGCACAACAATCCCCGGACAACAGGGGGTGAGCCGAGAGGATCGTGCAGATGGTGAAGTTTTCAACTGGATTGCGGCGGGTGCTGATGGGCACGGCGGCCCTGGCGCTCCTGGGCGCGTGTTCGGATTTCGACTACGATCTGCGGGACCGCGGCGGCGATACGCTCGACACTTCCGGGGCGATCCGGAACCTTCCCGACCGGCCGCAGCCGGATGCGCGCGGCGTCATCTCCTATCCGACCTATCAGGTGGTGGTGGCCCGCCAGGGCGAGACCGTGCGCGCCATCGCCACCCGGCTGGGGCTGGATGCCAACCAGCTGGCCGTGTTCAACGGCATCGAGCCCGATGTGCCGCTGCGCCGCGACGAGATCATCGCCCTGCCGGGCCAGAACGCCACCTCGCCCGGCGGCGCGCTCGATGTCACGGCGCTGGCCACCGGCGCGCTCGACCGCGCGGGCCCGCAAGGCGCGTCCGTGACCACGACCACGCTCGCGCCCGCTGTCGCCGGCACCGCCGCGGCCGCGCCATCCCAGGACGCGGCCCCGATCCGCCACCGGGTCGAGCGCGGCGAGTCCGCCTATTCCATCGCGCGCCTCTACGGGGTGCCGGTGCGGTCCATCGCCGAATGGAACGGCCTGAACAGCGACCTCACCATTCGCGAAGGACAGGTGCTGCTGATCCCGCAGGGCGGTGCCGCGCCGCCATTCGCAGTCGCCACCAGCGACCCCGGCGAGGGCAGCGCCACACCGACGCCGCCGTCTGCGGCCCAGCCGCTGCCCGCCTCGGGCACCACCGCAACCACGGCGCCCGCCTCCCCCGATATCGGCACCGCCAACACCGCCGCGTCCTCGGCGCCGCTGATCCAGCCGGTTCCCGGCGCGATCATCCGCGCCTATGCGGCGGGCCGCAACGAGGGCATCGACATCGGCGCCCCGGCCGGCACCGATGTCAGGGCCGCCGCCGCCGGCACGGTCGCCGCCGTCACCCATGACACCAACGGCGTGGCCATCGTGGTCATCAAGCACGCCAACAACCTGCTGACCGTCTATACCAACCTCGACAACCTGGCAGTGGCCAAGGATGACCGGGTGACCCAGGGCCAGGTCATCGCCAAGGTGCGTGCCGGCAGCCCGTCCTTCCTGCATTTCGAGGTGCGCGAGGGGCTCAACTCCGTCGATCCGGCGCGCTACCTGCCGTAAAGCGCGGGGGTTTCACACCCCCGCGACCCCCGTGGGATATTTATAGCCAAAAGAAGGAATTCGGGTTTTCTTTCTCGGGCTTCTTTTGGCCCGAAATATCCCGGGGGGAGCGCCAGACCTGGCGCGGGGGGGGGCCCCCCCCCCCCCCCGGCCCAACCGCAGCGGGTCGCCCCGCCCGCCCGCGCGGTCGGGGTAGGAA
>CAUJIU010000074.1 GCA_963205075.1 Pseudomonadota bacterium
TCATCGGACAGACCGCCCGAAGCCTGGATCGTGATGTTCTGGGCCTTGCCGGTGCCCTTGTCCTTGGCACCGACCGACACGATGCCGTTGGCGTCGATGTCGAACGTCACTTCGATCTGCGGCATGCCACGCGGCGCGGGCGGAATGTCTTCCAGGTTGAACTGGCCGAGCATCTTGTTGTCGGCGGCCATTTCGCGTTCGCCCTGGAACACCCGGATCGTCACGGCGTTCTGGTTGTCTTCCGCGGTCGAGAAGACCTGGGATTTCTTGGTCGGGATCGTCGTGTTGCGGTCGATCAGGCGGGTGAACACGCCACCCAGCGTCTCGATGCCGAGGCTGAGCGGGGTCACGTCCAGAAGGACCACGTCCTTGACGTCGCCTTGCAGAACGCCGGCCTGGATGGCCGCGCCCAGCGCCACGACTTCATCGGGGTTCACGCCCTTGTGCGGCTCCTTGCCGAAGAACTTGGTCACTTCCTCGACGACCTTGGGCATGCGGGTCATGCCGCCGACCAGAACCACCTCGTCGATGTCCTTGATCGACAGTCCGGCATCCTTGAGCGCGGCCTGGCAGGGCTTGATCGAGGCCTTGATCAGATCGCACACAAGGCTTTCCAGCTTGGCGCGGGTCAGTTTCATGACCATGTGCAGCGGTTGCCCGTTGGTGCCCATCGAGATGAACGGCTGGTTGATCTCGGTCGTGGTCGAGGAGGACAGCTCGATCTTGGCCTTCTCGGCGGCTTCCTTGAGGCGCTGAAGCGCCATCTTGTCCTTGGTCAGGTCAACGCCGTGCTCTTTCTTGAACTCGTCGGCGAGGTAGTTGACGATCCGCATGTCGAAGTCTTCGCCACCCAGGAAGGTGTCGCCGTTGGTCGACTTGACCTCGAACAGGCCGTCGTCGATCTCGAGCACGGTCACGTCAAAGGTGCCGCCGCCGAGGTCGTAGACGGCGATGGTCTTGGTGTCTTTCTTGTCGAGCCCATAGGCCAGCGCGGCGGCGGTCGGCTCGTTGATGATGCGCAGCACCTCGAGGCCGGCGATCTTGCCGGCATCCTTGGTGGCCTGGCGCTGGGCGTCGTTGAAGTAGGCGGGCACCGTGATGACGGCCTGCGTGACTTCCTCGCCCAGATAGCTCTCGGCGGTCTCTTTCATCTTTTGCAGGATGAAGGCGGAGATCTGCGAGGGCGAATACTTGTCGCCGCGCGCCTCGACCCAGGCATCGCCATTGCCGCCGTTGATGATCGCGAAGGGCACCAGTTTCTTGTCCTTGGTGACCTCGGCATCATCGACGCGGCGGCCGATCAGGCGCTTGACGGCGTAGATGGTGTTTTCCGGGTTGGTGACAGCCTGGCGCTTGGCCGGCTGGCCGACGAGCCGCTCTTCTTCGGTGAAGGCGACGATCGACGGAGTGGTGCGCGCGCCTTCGGCATTCTCGATCACGCGCGGTTTGGCGCCATCCATGATGGCGACGCAGGAGTTGGTAGTTCCGAGGTCAATCCCGATAACTTTTCCCATATTTCAAATCCCTCTTGCTTCAGGCGGTTTGAGCGGCCCGAGCCCGGTTGCGGCACTGGGGCCTTCTGGATGAATGCGGCGGAGCTTGCGGCGCCGTCGCGGATCATGGGGTATATAGGGGTGGTCTAGTTGGCCTGCAACGGGGCCTGAGGTCAGGATGGGGGCAAAAAGCATGGCATTGGGCGGCAAATCCGGGGCAACATCGGCAAATCCGCCGGTTTCGGTCGGTCTGGCGCGATTTTGGCCCGGGTTGCTGGACCGCCCCGCGCAGCAAACCCTGTTGGCCGATATCCGTGAGGTGGTGCGACAGGCGCCGCTTTATGCCCCGGTGACGGCATTCGGGCGGCCGATGAGCGTGCGCATGACGGCGGCGGGCCGCTATGGCTGGTTTTCCGACCGCAAGGGCTATCGCTATCTGGACCGGCACCCTTCGGGATGTGCCTGGCCGCCGATCCCGGCATCGGTGCTGGCGGTGTGGGCGCAGGTGGCGGGCACGGACCGGGCGCCGGAATGCTGCCTGATAAACCATTACGGCCCCGCTGCGCGCATGGGCCTGCATCAGGACCGGGACGAGGCCGATCTGGGTCAGCCGGTGGTTTCGATCTCGCTCGGCGATGACGCTCTGTTTCGCATCGGCGGGGTCGAGCGGCGGTCACCGACCCAATCGGTCTGGCTGCGGTCGGGCGACGTGATCGTGCTCGCCGGTGCGGCGCGGCTGGTCTTCCACGGCATCGACCGCATCGCGCCGGGCACATCGGACCTGCTGGGCGGCCCCGGCCGGATCAACCTGACGCTGCGGGTGGTGACCTGAGCTAGCGGCCGGCGTTCCAGCTGATCGAGGCGCGGTTGCGGGTGTAGAACTCGATCATCATCCCCACCACGATCAGCCCGAGCGTCACGTAGATCGGGTAAGAGACCGAGGTGAAGCGCGGCGTGTAGTTGAGAAAGATGAAGCCGCGCGACTGGTCGATGCAGTGAAACAAGGGGTTCCAGTCGAACATGGCCAGCATGTAGCCCGGCATGGTGTTGGCCACGAACATCTTGCCCGAAGCGATCATGTTGACCCGCGCATAGATCTGCGAGCCCACGCGGGTGAAGTCCGGCGACCAGGCCTTGAGCGACAGGAAGATGATCCCGACGCCGACGCCCGAGCCCCAGGAGATGATCAGCATGCCAAGCGCCCGCATCGGCTGGTCGATGACCACCGGGTTGACCAGCGTGTGATAGGTGAACAGGATCGCAAACAGCGACAGCATCTGCAGGTAGAGCGCCGCGATCGCCGCGGCGGTGATGGTGACGACCGAGTTGAGCGGCGCATGGTTCATCATCGCCGAGGTCGAGCCCTCGGCGGCCACCACCGCGCCCATGGCCTTGGTATGGCTCATGAACATGAAGATGCCGGACATGACATAAAGCATGAAATCGCCACGGATACCCGAGCCGCGCATGCCGAACAGGATGAACATCCCGTAGAGACCGGCGATGAAGATCACCGACTGGACGATGTTCAGCGCCAGCCCGAGAATGGCGTTGCCATGCTTCTTGCGGACCTCGCGCACCGTGCTGTGATAGATCAGCTCAAGCATCTCCAGGGCCTTGCCCATGGTGCCGCGCTGCTGTCTGGTTCTGAACATCGCGTGTCCTGCCTGCCGCCCTGCGGGCGATGCTGTCACGAATTTCTTGCCGATCCGTTGTGCGGGCAGCATAAGAGGCGCGCCACATCATATCAACAGCTTCGCCGCTGCCGCGCCGCGACCGAAAGAGGCCGATCCATGGACCACCAGCACTTGATCCGGGTGATGCGCCAGCTGGCGCTCGAGGCGGGGGACCGGATCATGCAGATCTACGCCGCCCCGGATTTCGACGTGCGGTCCAAGGCGGATGCCAGTCCGGTGACCGAGGCCGACGAGGCAGCTGATGCGCTGATCTCGGCCGGCCTGCGCGCGGCGTTTCCCGCAATTGATCTGGTGACCGAGGAACAGGCGGCGTCGCATGGCTTGGCGGCCAGCACCTTCCTGATCGTCGATCCGCTGGACGGCACCAAGGAATTCATCCAGCGCCGTGGCGACTTTACCGTCAACATCGCCTATGTCGAGGACGGTGTTCCGGTGCGCGGCATCGTCTATGCGCCCGCCCGGGGGCGGCTGTTCTACACCACCGCCGATGGTGGCGCCGTCGAGGAAACCGGCCCCTTCGCCGCTGGCCATGTCGGAACGCTGCGGCCAATCCGGGTCTCGCGGCCCGACAACGCGGCGCTTATGGTCGTCGCCTCCAAGTCGCATCGCGATCAGGCGACCGATGATTACATCTCGCGCTATTCGGTGCGTGACATGACCAGCGCCGGCTCGTCGCTCAAGTTCTGTCTGGTCGCCACCGGCGAGGCCGATCTCTATCCGCGCCTTGGCCGCACGATGGAGTGGGACACCGCCGCCGGTCACGCCGTGTTGCGCGGCGCGGGCGGCGAGGTGGTGCGCTATGACGACCACCAGCCGCTGCGCTATGGCAAGGATGGCTTCGCCAACCCGTTCTTCATCGCCTACGCGCCGGGGACCCGGCTGGTGGCGGCCTGAGCCATGTCGGTCGCGCTCATCATCCCCGCCCGCTATGCCTCGACCCGCTATCCCGGCAAGCCGCTGGTCGCGCTCAGGGGCTGCACCGGCGAGGCGCGGACGCTGATCCGCCGGTCCTGGGACGCGGCGGTCAGCGTCGCGGGCGTTGACCGGGTGGTGGTGGCCACCGACGATGACCGGATCGCCGACGCCGCCCGCGCCTTCGGGGCCGAGGTGGTGATGACCTCGCCCGATTGCCAGAACGGCACCGAGCGCTGCGCAGAGGCGCATCAGCTTCTGGGCGGCGGCCACGACATAGTCGTCAACCTTCAGGGCGATGCGCCGCTGACCCCGCATTGGTTCGTCGAGGACCTGATCGCCGGGCTGAGGGCCGATGCCGGGGCCGAGGTGGCAACCCCGGTGCTGCGCACCGAGGGGCGCGCACTGAACGGGTTTCTGGACGACCGGCGCGCCGGCCGGGTCGGCGGCACCACGGCGGTGTTCGGGGCCGCGCGCCAGGCGCTCTATTTCTCCAAGGAAGTCATTCCCTATACCGGCAAGACCTACGCGGACGGTGACGAGACCCCGGTGTTTCACCATGTCGGCGTCTATGCCTACCGCCCCGAAGCGCTCGCCGCCTATCCGCGATGGCCGGTCGGCCCTCTGGAAGCCCTGGAAGGGCTGGAGCAGTTGCGCTTTCTCGAACAGGGCCGCAGGATCCTCTGCGTCGAGGTCGAGGCGCGCGGCCGCGAGTTCTGGGAGCTGAACAACCCCGCCGACGTCCCGAGGCTGGAGGCGATGATGGCCCAGATGGGGATGGCGTGAGCGCCGCCCCGGTCAGCGTCGTCATCGTCAGCCGGGGCCGGCCCGAGGCGTTGCTGCGCTGCCTGACCGGGGTCAGCCAGCTGCTTTACCCCAACTTCGAGATCGTCGTGGTTGCCGACCCGGCGGGCGCCGACGCCATTGCCGCCACCGGGCAGGCCGGGCGGATCAAGCTGGTGGCGTTTGACGAGGCCAACATCTCGCAGGCGCGCAATCTGGGGATCAGGGCCGCCGCCGGTGAAATCGTGGCCTTCATCGACGATGATGCAGTGCCCGAGCCGACATGGTTGTCGCACCTGACCGCGCCGCTTGCCGACCCTGCGGTCAAGGCGGCGGGCGGATTTGTGCGGGGGCGCAACGGGATAAGCTGGCAATGGCAGGGGCGCGACATCGGCGCCGACGCGCTGTCAGAGCCGATCCGGGTGAGCGGATCGGGTCCGCTGGTGCTGGCCCCCGAGCCCGATCGCGGCATCAAGACCGAGGGCACCAACATGGCCTTCCGGCGCGATGTGCTGGCCGGAATGGGCGGCTTCGATCCGGCCTTCCGCTTTTATCTCGACGAAAGCGACCTCAACCTGCGGCTGGCCGAAGCGGGCGGGCTGACCGCGCTGGTGCCGCTGGCGCAGGTTCATCACGGCTATGCCGCCAGCGACCGCCGCCGCCCCGACCGCGCCCCGACCGACCTGCACGAGGTCGGCGCGAGCCTTGCGGTCTTTGCCCGCAAACATGGAGGCGACATCGCCCGGGCGCTGGCGCACCACCGGAAGGGCGTGATCGGCCACATGGTCGCGGGCCGGATCGAGCCGCAGGCGGTGCGCCGGTTGCTGGCCGGGCTCAGGCGCGGGCTGGAAGACGGGCGCGCGCGCGCGCTGGCAGACCTGCCGGCCATCGGGCCCGCGCAGGGCGGGTTCCTGCGGTTTCACCCAGCCGTCGCCTTTGCCGGCCACCGGCATCTTGCGGGGCGGATCTGGCACCTCGGGCGGTTGCGAGAGCAGGCCGCGCAACTGGCGGCGGCGGGGCATATCGTCTCGGTCTTCGCCTTCTCGCCCACGGCGCGACCGCACCGGGTCCGCTTCGATCCGGCGGGCTACTGGCTGCAAACGGGCGGATTGTTCGGGCAGTCAGACCGCGCGGGCCGCCGGTTCACCGCATGGTTGTTCGCCGGTCGCCTCAGGGCAGAGTTACGGCGCGTCAGCGTGGTGCGGGGTGCCTTTGGAGTGACAAGAAAGGACAAACTGGACTAAAATTCCATCGGTTACTCGTTTGCAGGAATTGTTTGTGCAAAACTTGGATGAGTGCTGGTGAATGACGCGGCAGCAAGGCCGCGATCCGGGTGATCAGGGCAGGTAAAGTGAAGAAAAAGATAACAAAAGCAGTGTTTCCGGTAGCGGGTCTCGGGACGCGGTTCCTTCCCGCGACCAAATCGGTTCCCAAGGAAATCATGACGCTGGTCGACCGTCCGCTGATCCAGTACGCCATCGACGAGGCGCGCGCGGCCGGGATCCGCGAGTTCATCTTCGTCACCGCCCGCGGCAAATCAGCGCTGGAAGACTACTTCGATCACGCGCCCGAGCTGGAATCGATCCTGCGCCGCGACGGCAAGGAAGAGCTGCTGGAAGTGCTCAAGAATACCAACATGGATAGCGGCGCCATCGCCTATATCCGCCAGCACCGGGCCATGGGCCTTGGCCATGCCGTCTGGTGCGCGCGGCGGCTGATCAGCGACGAGGCCTTTGCCGTCATCCTGCCCGATGACGTGATCGCGGCCGAAACGCCCTGCCTGCAACAGATGATCGAGGCCCATGCCGAAACCGGCGGCTGCATGGTCGCGGCGATGGAGGTCGCCCCCGAAAAGACCGGGCAATACGGCGTTCTGGGTGTGGGCGCGGAAAACGGCCCGATCCTCAACGTCACCAGCATGGTCGAAAAACCGGCCCCGAAAGACGCGCCCTCCAACCTCGCGGTGATCGGGCGCTATATCCTGACGCCCAAGGTCTTGCAGAACCTCAACCAGATCAAGTCCGGCGCCGGGGGCGAGTTGCAGCTGACCGATGCCATCGCCGCCGAAATCACCAATGGCCGTCCGGTCTATGGCTACCGCTTTGACGGACGCCGCTACGATTGCGGCTCCAAGTCCGGCTTCCTTCAGGCAACGGTGGCCTTCGCCCTGTCGCGGCCCGATCTGCGGGACGAGTTCATGGATTACCTCAACGCGGTGGTCGCCATGCGCAAGGCTGCCGAGTAGATGCGGCCCCTGTCGGCAAACGCGGGGCGGCGCATTTGACCCGGATCCTGGTGACCGGCGGCGCCGGCTATATCGGCTCGCATGCCTGCAAGGTGCTGGCGCGCGCCGGATATGAGCCCGTCACCTACGACAACCTGGTCACCGGCTGGCGCGACGCGGTGCGGTTTGGCCCGCTGGAGATCGGTGACCTGACCGACCCGGCGCGGCTGGACGAGGTCTTTGCCAGGCATCGCCCGGCTGCCGTCATGCACTTTGCCGCCCTCAGCCAGGTCGGTGAAAGCATGACCGACCCCGGCCGCTACTGGCGCAACAACGTTGCCGGGTCGCTGGGGCTGATCGAAGCCGCGATCCGGGCCGGCTGTCTGGACATGGTGTTCTCGTCCACCTGCGCCACCTATGGCGACCAGGACGGCACTGTGCTGGATGAAAACTCGGCCCAGATGCCGATCAACGCCTATGGCGCCTCCAAGCGGGCGATCGAGGAGATGCTGGGCCATTTCGGCACCTCGCACGGGCTGCGCGCGGTGATCTTTCGCTATTTCAACGTCGCTGGCGCCGACCCCGAGGGCGAAGTGGGCGAGTTCCACCAGCCCGAGACCCACCTGATCCCGCTGATGCTGGACGCCATAGCCGGCAAGCGGCCGCGCCTGACCGTGCATGGCACCGATTACGACACACCCGACGGCACCTGCATCCGCGACTACGTGCATGTCATGGATCTGGTCGATGCCCATGTGCTGGGCCTGAAATGGCTGGAAGCCGGCAAGGGCAGCGCGGTGTTCAATCTTGGTACCGGCAGCGGCTTTTCGGTGCGCGAGGTGGTGCGGCATTCGGCGGTTGTGACAAACAAGGACGTGCCGATCGTCGACGGGCCGAGGCGGCCGGGTGACTGCGCCAGGCTGGTCTCGGGCAGCGAAAAGGCGGTGGCAGAGCTTGGCTGGCGCCCAAATCGCTCGACGCTGGAGCAGATGATCAGCGATGCCTGGCGCTGGCACCAAAGTGGCCATTACGACCGGTAGCCCCCCCGCCCGCCTGCTCGACATCACGCGGCTGATGTCACGGGCGGGGCGGGGGCTGACCGGCATCGACAGGGTCGAGCGGGCCTGGCTGGCCGAGTTGCTGACCGGGCCGGTCCCGCTCTGGCTGATCGGGCGGACCGCATTCGGCTATGTGCTGCTGGACCGGGCCGGCGGGGCGCAGGTGCTGGCCGCCGTGGATGAGGGCGACTGGGGCCGGCCTGACCGCCTGTCGCGCCTCGCCCGCCGGGCAACCGTGGGGCAGCGGGCGGCACAGAGCTTCGTGCGGGCACGCGCCGCTCATCGCTGCCTGCCGCAGGGGCTGAGCCGGATGCTGCGGGCGCTGCCCGAGGGCACCGCCTACATCAATGTCGGGCATTCCAACCTGACACGGCGGATGCTGCGCGCGGCCAAGCGGCGCGGGCCGGTCACCGTGATGGTGCATGACACCATCCCGCTCGACTGGCCCGAAATGCAGCGCGAAGGCACGGTGGCCGGGTTCGAGGGCAAGCTGCGCCGGGTTTCCGCGCTGGCGGACCGGGTGATCTGCTCGACCGGCGCGGTTGCCGCCGATGTCAGCCGCCACCTCGTGGCGATGGGGCGGGTGCCTCCGATCACCGTCGCGGCGCTGGGCGTGACCCTGGCCGCGCCGCGCCCGGACGAACTTGCCGGGCTGCCGCTGGACCAACCCTATTTCGTGGCTTTGGGCACCATCGAGCCGCGCAAGAACATCGGCCTGCTGCTCGATGTGTGGGAGGGGCTGGGCCCCAATCCGCCGCGCCTGATCCTGTGCGGCGCGCGCGGCTGGCACAACGAGGAGGTGTTCGCGCGGCTCGACGCCGGGGTTGACGGCGTGACCGAGGTTGCCGGCCTGTCCGACGGCGCGGTCACGGCGCTGCTGGCCGGGGCGCGGGCGCTTTTGTTCCCGTCTCTGGCCGAGGGCTATGGCCTGCCGCCGCTGGAGGCCGCGGCGCTGGGCCGGCCGGTCTTGTGTAACGCGCTTGCCATTTGCCGCGAGCTGCTGGGCACGCGGGCAGTTTACGCAGACGGCACAGACGTTTATCAATGGCGCAAGATAATAAGCGATTGGACAGGAAGCGCCCCGCCAGCCACCCGACCCCCCTTCGACCCGCCAAGTTGGGCCGATCATTTCAAGACAGTCTTAGGGGTCACGTGATAAGCGGTCGCTAACCGGTCCGGCCAAAGGGGTAACGTGGGCGTCTGGCAGTCATATCGCCTGAGGATTCAGCGCAAGCGATGGCGGATCCGCGCCTTGCGCAAGCGCCGTGAGTTGCGCAGCGTCATCAACCGCACCGATCTGATCCGGCCGAGCGACCTGCTGTTGTTCGCCACCCTGCGCAACGAAGAGATCCGCCTGCCCTTCTTCCTCAAGTATTACCGCGATCTGGGGATCAACCACTTCCTGATCGTCGACAATGACAGCGACGATGGCAGCCGCGAGTTTCTGGCCGAACAGCCCGATGTTTCGGTCTGGTCCACCAGGGCGAGCTACAAGCGGGCCCGGTTCGGGGTAGACTGGCTCAACTGGCTGCAGCGCAAGTATGCCCATGGCCATTGGGCGCTGACGGTCGATCCTGACGAATTCCTGGTCTATCCGTTCTGTGACACGCGCGGATTGCGGGCGCTGACCGACTGGCTCGACGCTTCGTCGATCAAGTCCTTCGGGGCGATGCTGCTCGACATGTATCCCAAGGGGCGGATCGACGCGCAGCCCTATCGGCGGGGGCAGGACCCGCTGGAGATCGCCTGCTGGTTCGACAGCGGCAATTACTCGATCTATCGCAACCACGCATTCGGCAATCTCTGGATCCAGGGCGGCCCGCGCGCCCGCAAGTTCTTTGCCGACACGCCACATGCCGCGCCCGCGCTCAACAAGATCCCGCTGGTGAAATGGGACAAGAGCTACGCCTATGTCAGCTCGACCCACATGCTGCTGCCGCGCGGGCTCAACCTCGTCTATGACGAGTGGGGCGGCGAAAAGGCCTCGGGCCTGTTGCTGCATGCCAAGTTCATCGACACCTTCGCGGCCAAGGCGGCAGAAGAGCTGGGCCGGGGCCAGCACTATGCCGCCAGCCAGGAATATCGGGCCTATGCGGAAGGATTGGCGGAAAACGCCGACCTGTGGTGCAAGTGGAGCGAGAAATACATCAACTGGCGCCAGCTCGAGATCCTCGGGCTGATGTCGAAGGGAAACTGGGCATGACGCTGGGCGTGGTCATGCTGGTCCATACCGCCTTCGACCGGGCCGAGCAGGTCATCCGGCACTGGACTTCGGCCGGCTGCCCGGTGGTGATCCATGTCGACCGCATCGTGCAACGGCGCCAGTTCAGCGCCTTTCAGGCGGCGCTGTCGGATCTGCCCAATGTCCGCTTCTGCGAGCGCTTCCGCTGCGAATGGGGCACATGGGGCATCGTCGCGGCCACTCAGGCCGGGTCGGAGATGATGCTGGCCCAGTTCCCCGACGTGCGCCACGTCTATCTGGCCTCGGGCTCGTGCCTGCCGCTGCGGCCGGTGCGCGAGCTGATCCGCTATCTTGGCGCCCGCCCGCTGACCGATTTCATCGAAAGCGCCACCACCGCCGACGTGCCCTGGACGGTCGGCGGTCTGGACGAGGAGCGGTTCACGCTGCGGTTTCCGTTTTCGTGGCGGCGCCACCGGCGGCTCTTTGACCGGTATGTGAACTTTCAGCGCCGCATCAAGTTCCGCCGCAAGATCCCCGAGGGCATCATTCCCCATATGGGCAGCCAATGGTGGTGCCTGACCCGGCGCACGCTATCGGCGATCTTGCAGGACCCGCGCCGGGCCGAGTTCGACCGCTACTTTTCCAAGGTCTGGATCCCGGACGAAAGCTATTTCCAGTCGCTGGTGCGGCTCTACGGGACCGATGTCCAGAGCCGGTCGCTGACGCTGTCCAAGTTCGATTTCCAGGGCAAGCCGCACATCTTCTATGACGATCACCTGCAACTCCTGCGGCGGTCGGACTGCTTTGTCGCCCGCAAGATCTGGCCCCATGCCGACCGCCTGTATGAAACATTCCTCAACGAGGCGGTTTCGGCGATGAAGGGCTCGGAGCCCAATCCCGGCAAGATCGACCGGGTGTTCGCCAAGGCGGTGGACCGGCGGACCCGCGGGCGGCCCGGGCTCTACATGCAAAGCCGCTTTCCCAACGAGAACTGGGAGAACGGCGTCAGCACCGCGCCCTATTCGGTATTCGAGGGGTTCAGCGAACTGTTCATCGATTTCGAGGCCTGGCTGGCCAAGGCCACCGGCGCGCGGGTGCACGGGCATCTGTTCGCGCCCGAGCGGGTCGAGTTCGACGGACGGCAAACCACCTTCACCGGCGCGCTTTCGGACCATGCCGCCTTGCGCGACTACAACGCGCGCATGTTCCTGACCAACCTGATCTGGAACACCCGCGGCGAGCGGCAGTGCTTCCAGTTTGGCCCGCGCGACAGCCAGTATGTCAGTTGGGACATCGCCAAGGACATCAACGCCCAGATCTCGGTCATATCGGGGGCCTGGGCGGTGCCGCTGTTCCAGTCCAACCGCAACTTCGCCGATCTGCGCAACGAAGCCGCGATGCTGCAAAAGATCGAGGCCGATCATCTCAATGCGCTGCGCTCGCCCTACGCCAAGGCGCGCATTCGCATCTGGACCATGGCCAGCTTCATCGAAAACCCGATGGAGGTGCTGCAAACCATCGTCGACGAGGCCACCGGCAAGTCGCTGCGCCGGCTGGCCGAGGCGCCGCGCATGGTCGAGCTGACGGGGTTTGGCCAGTTCCTGCAAAACCTCAAGAACCAGGGCATGCATCCCTATCTGATGGGCGATTTCCCGATCGACGCCGCGCCCGAGAATGCCCCGCCACCCGCCCGCAAACCCTATCTGGTCCGGTAGCCCATGCCCGAATTCGACCATTTCGTCATCTTCGCGGAAATGCGGACCGGCTCGAACTTCCTTGAGGCCAACCTGAATGCGTTCGACGGGCTGATCTGCCATGGCGAGGCGTTCAACCCGCATTTCATCGGCTATCCTGACCGGGATGACCTGCTGGGAATCACCCGCGCCCAGCGCGAAAGTGACCCCGCGAGGCTGATCGCGGCGATCAGGTCGGGCGAGGGCCTTGGGGGGTTTCGCTTCTTCAGCGACCACGATCCGCGGGCGCTCGACCTTTGTCTGCCCGACCCGCGCTGCGCCAAGATCATCCTCACCCGCAATCCGCTGGAAAGCTATGTCAGCTGGAAGATCGCGCAGGCGACCGGCCAGTGGAAGCTGACCAACGCCAAGCACGCCCGGTCCGAACAGGCGGTGTTTGACCCGCGCGAGTTCGAGGCGCATCTCGAGCGGACGCAGGCGTTTCAGGTCACGCTGCTCAACGGGTTGCAGCGCAGCGGCCAGACGGCGTTCTACATCGCCTACGAGGATTTGCAGGACCTTGAGGTGATGAATGGCCTGGCCGCCTGGCTGGGCTGCAAGAGCCGGCTCGAGACCCTTGACCGCAAGCTGAAGAAACAGAACCCCGAGCCGCTGCCCGACAAGGTGTCCAACGCCGAGGCGATGGAGGCGGCGCTGGCGCGGCTGGACCGGTTCAACCTCAGCCGCACCCCCAATTTCGAGCCAAGGCGCGGGCCGGTGATCCCGACCTACGTTGCCGCCGCGCGCAGTCCGCTGCTGTATCTGCCGATTCGCTCCGGGCCGGAGGCGGCGGTGCGCCAGTGGCTTGCCGATCTTGACGGCACCTCCGCCGGGCAGCTGCGCACCGATTTCACCCAAAAGACCCTGCGCACCTGGAAGCGTGACCATCCCGGCCACCGCAGCTTTACCGTGCTGCGCCACCCGCTGGCCCGCGCCCATGCCGCGTTTTGCGACAAGATCCTGCCGACCGGGGCGGGCACCTTCCCCGAGATCCGCGCCACCTTGCGGCGCGTGTTCGACCTGCCGGTGCCCGAGGGCGAGCCGGGCGCCGATTACGGACCGGCCGAGCATCGGCGGGCCTTTGCGGCTTTCCTGCAGATCCTGAAAAGCAACCTTGCCGGCCAGACCAGCTTTCGCATCGATCCGTCCTGGGCCAGTCAGGCAGCGCTGGTGCAGGGGTTTTCCGCCTTCGCGGCGCCCGACATGATCTTGCGAGAAGACCGGCTGGCCCGCGATCTGGCCTGGCTTGCCGAGCAGGCCGGGGCCGGCGCTGCGCCGCCTCTGCCAGAGCATCTGGACCACCACGCGCCGCTGCTGGCCACGATCTACGATGCCGACCTTGAACGCACGGCCCAGGACGCGCTGGCGCGCGACTACCAGACCTTCGGGTTTGCAAGCTGGGGTCAGGCGGCCTGACTGGCCGGACGCTCGGTCAGGATGGTGTGCAGGGTCGCCGCATCGGTGTTCGAGCGCAGCTTGGTGCAGGTTGCCGGGTCGCGCATGGTGCGCGACACCAGCGCCAGCGCCTTGAGATGCTCGACCCCGGCCTGGGTCGGGGCAAACAGCGCAAAGACCAGATCGACCGGCTGACGGTCGACCGAATCGAAGTCGAGCGGCTTTTCCAGCCGGATGAACAGGCCGCAGACCCGGTCCAGACCGTCCAGACGCGCGTGGGGCAGGGCGATGCCGTGCCCCACGCTGGTCGGACCGAGGCTTTCGCGCTCGACCAGGGCCTCGACGACATCGGTGGCATTGAGGCCATAGCAGCTGGCGGCGAGCTCTCCGATGCTGTGGAAAAGCCGCTTCTTGCTTGTGGCGGAAGCAATCAGCTTGACGCCATCGGCCTTGAGTAGATCAGCGATCTGCATGCCTGTATCGTCCTTGCCGCCGGTGTCCGGTCAGCCCTGAATGCGAGGATCGACCCAGCCGATATTGCCGTCTTCCCGGCGATACACGACGTTGATCCCGCTATGTTTCTCGTTCCGGAACACCAGAACCGGCGCATGGGCCAGTTCCATCTGCATTACCGCGTCGCCAACCGACAGCGACGGGATCTTTGTCTCCATCTCCGCCACGATAACCGGAGCGGTCCCAAGTTCGGTGTCTTCCGTCTCTTCTGTCGGGGCGAGGATATACGAGCCTGCCGCAGAAAGTTCAACAGGTTGTGAACGGCCCGAATGGTGGTCCTTCAGGCGGCGCTTGTAGCGGCGCAGCTGCTTGTCCATCTTTTCCAGCGATTCGTCGAAGGCCTGATAGATTTCGTTGGCATGGGCCTTGGCCTGACAGGACAGCCCGGTGGACAAATGAACAACGCTTTCACAGACAAATTCATGGGCTGATTTCGAGAAGACCACATAGGCTTCAGTCGGACGACCCGAATACTTGGCAAGCACTGCGCCAAGCTCGGTTTTTACGTGGCTCTGCAGGGCCTCGCCAATGTCGATCTGTTTGCCACTGATCTGATAGCGCATCCAACTCTCCTGGTTTGCAATCGGAGATCGACCGGCCAGAGGCGCAGAATCGCCCGGGGTCGCCGATGTGAAATGAGGTGATAACCCGTTGATTACTTGTTATTTTGGCTACTCTCTCTGGCAGAGAGGCCTGCACTGGCATGCGATGGTTTACCGACGGCGTCATCCCCCCCATTTGGCGGCAGAACCCCCGATCTTGTCAATGAGTCTGTGCGGCTGCACCGGGTCGGGCGAGGCCTCGCCTAGTTCACGCGGAAGCTCTGGCCCAGATAGACGCGGCGCACATTCTCGTCGCGGATGACCTCGTCGGTGGTGCCGCTCATCAGCACCTTGCCATCGTGCAGGATGTAGGCCCGATCGACGATATCGAGGGTCTCGCGCACGTTGTGATCGGTGATCAGCACCCCGATTCCGCGGGTCTTGAGCGCGGCGACCAGGGTGCGGATCTCGCCCACGGCGATGGGATCGACCCCGGCAAAGGGCTCGTCCAGCAGCACGTATTTCGGCCCGGCGGCAAGGCAGCGGGCAATCTCGGTGCGCCGCCTTTCGCCGCCCGAAAGCGCCAGCGCCGGGGTGCGGCGCAGATGCTCGATCGAGAAGTCGGACAGCAGTTCCTCAAGCCGGGTGCGGCGGGCGGTCCGGTCCGGCTCGGCGATCTCGAGGATCGACATGATGTTGCCCTCGACCGTCATGCCGCGAAAGATCGACATTTCCTGCGGCAGGTAGCCGATGCCCAGCCGCGCCCGGCGATACATCGGCATGGTGGTCACGTCACGCCCGTCAAGCATCACATGGCCGCCCTCGGGAATGACCAGCCCGGCAATCGAATAGAAACACGTGGTCTTGCCGCAGCCGTTGGGCCCCAGCAGCGCCACGACCTCGCCCCGGCCAAGCTCCAGCGACACGTCGCGGATCACCGGGCGCTTGCGATAGCTCTTGCGCAGGTTCAGCACCCGCAGGCCGGCGCTGCCCTCGGTCACGGTCAGGTCGGTCGGGGCGGTCATCAGTTGCCGCCGGATGGCTGGATCACGGTGCGGACGCGCCCGGTCATCTGGGCGGTGCCATCGGCAAGGTTGACCACCATGCGGTCGGCGGACAGGGCCGCGCCGCCCTGGGTCAGCAGCACGTTGCCGGTCAGGATCAGCAGGCCCGCGTCGATATCGTAATCGGCCTCGGCCGCCTCGGCCGCTTCGGTGGCGGTGACGAAGGTCACCCCCCCGCTGGCCTTGAGATGCGAGATGCGTCCCGATGCCTCGGCATAGACCACCTCAACCCGGTCGGCGGCGATGCGCATGTCGCCCTGCCCGATCACCACATTGCCGGCAAACACCGCCTGCCGGCTGTCCTGATCGACGGTGAGGCTGTCGGCAGAAACCTCGACCGGGGCATTGGGGTCGGCGTTGATGCCGCCCAGATCGATGACCGCGCCCTGGCCGTTGACAGCGACAGGCAGACCGAGGGCAAGGCCCAACAACAACAAACGGAGGATGCGCACGATCATTCGGTCCTTTGCTTTGAGGGATCGTATACCAGCCGGACCCCCTCCTTGAAAACCATCTGTTGGCCGGTGCCGTCCTCGGACAGGCGAATCTCCATCGCGCCGGCGGTGAGGCTGCCGAAAGGCGCGCGGATCTCGAGCGCCCCGCGTGAAACCACCACCCCGGTTTCGAGGTTGGCCGCCAGCCCGGTCGCCTCGATGGCGTAGCCGCTCGAGGTCTCGACCCGGACCAGCTCGCTGAATTCCGCCGTGCGCCCCGAGCCGCCGATCGACCCGCGCCCGGAGGTCAGGGTCAGCGAGGTGCCGTCGGTGGCCTCGAACAGGCCCTGAAGCCCGATCAGGCGGAAGGTATTGGGAGAATCGGGGTCGGGCCGGACGAAGTCGGCGGCGATCGAGATCTTTGACCCATCATCGGCCACCCCGGCAAAGCGCGGCGCCGAAAGCCGCTGTTCGCGCGCGATGGCCTCGATCTCGGCAAAGGGGATGTCGCCCACGTCACCGGGCCGCCGCGCCAGCAGGAACATGGTGGAAAGCAGCACCAGCGCCGCCAGCGGCAACAGGATCTTGAGCCATCCGACCAGGCGGGTATGGGCGTCTTCGGTGGGCGCCTGCACGGTCAGACCACGCCTGCGCGCAGGCAGTCATGGATGTGCAGCACGCCGGCCACCCGGCCCGACCCGGCCGGGTCGACGACAAACAGGCAGGTGATCTTGCGCTCGTTCATCAGGGCCACCGCTTCTTCGGCCAGGGCATCGGGGCCGATGGTCCGGGGCGCCGGCGTCATCACCTCGCCCGCGACATGGTCGAGCAGTCCGTCCATGTGGCGGCGCAGGTCGCCATCGGTGACGATCCCGCACAACTGCCCGCCGGCATCGATCACGCCGACGACGCCGAAGCCCTTCTGGCTGATGGTCAGCAGCGTATCGCTCATCGGGGTCGCGGTTCCGACAAGCGGCACCGCATCGCCGCGATGCATCAGGTCAGCGACCCGCGACAGGCGCGCGCCCAGCCTGCCGCCGGGATGGAACTGGCGGAAGTTCTCGGGCGTGAAGGACCGGTGCTCCATCAGCGCCACCGCCAGCGCATCGCCCAGCGCCAGCGTCATGGTGGTGGAGGTGGTCGGCACCACGCCGGTGCCGCAGGCCTCGCCCATCTGCGGCAGCACGATGGCCACGTCGGATTGCGACAGCAGCGTGCTGTCAGCCTTGCTGGCCACGCCGATCAGCGGGATGCGAAAGCGGCGGGTATAGGCCACAAGATCGGCAAGCTCGGGGGTTTCGCCGGAATTGGACAGCACCAGCACCACATCGCCCCTGGTCAGCATGCCCATGTCACCATGGCTCGCCTCGGCGGGGTGGACGAAATGCGCCGGCGTGCCGGTGCTGGCGAAGGTGGCGGCGATCTTGCGGGCGATGTGCCCCGACTTGCCCATGCCCGAGACGATGACCCGCCCCTCGGCGGCCAGCAGCAGCTTGGCGGCCTGCGCAAAGCTTTCGCCCAGACCCTCGGCCAGCTGCGACAGGGCCGCGGCTTCGGCGGCGATCACCCGGCGGGCTGTGGCGAGGAACTGGGCGCTCTGTGGCATGTCAATGCGCGAAGATGTCGATTTCGGGGTAGCCGGTCAGGTCAAGCAGCGCGCGCGTCGGCAGGAAGTCAAAGCAGGACTGCGCCAGCCCGGTGCGCCCCTCGCGTGCCAGCATCGCATCGAGCGCGGCCTTGAGCCGGTGCAGGTAGAGCACATCGGAAGCCGCGTAATCAAGCTGGGCTTCGGTCAGGGTTTCGGCGCCCCAGTCGCTCATCTGCTGGTGCTTGGAGATGTCGATCTCCAGCAGGTCCTGAAGCAGGTATTTCAGCCCGTGCCGGTCGGTGAAGGTGCGCACCAGCCTGGAGGCGATCTTGGTGCAATAGACCGGCGCGGTGGTGACGCCAAAGGCGTGGTGCAGCGCGGCGATGTCGAACCGCCCGAAATGGAACAGTTTGAGCACCTTGGGGTCAGCCAGCATGCGGCAGAGATTGGGGGCGGCCTTCTGGCCCCTGGCGACCTGCACCAGATGCACATTGCCATCGCCGCCCGACATCTGGATCAGGCAAAGGCGGTCACGGTAGGGGTTCAGCCCCATGGTCTCGCAATCGATGGCGACGATGCTGCCCAGATCGAGCCCGTCGGGCAGGTCGCCGTGGTAAAGGTGGTTTGCCATGTCAGTCCCGGTCCGGTTTCCCCTCCGCAATAAAGAATGGCCCGATGGCGCGCAACTCTGGTAACGTCCGGCAAAACCGCGCGGGGCTGCCATGTTTGAACTGCTCAAGATCATCCACATGTTCTGTTTGCTGGGCGGCGGGGCCGCGATGCTCGGCAATGCCGTGCTGATGCGGCTGGTCATGAGGTCGGGCCAGCCACCGGCGCCCATGGTCGGCAGGGCGATGGAGATTCTCGGCAAGCTCGGGCTTGGCGCCATCATCTTCTTCTGGCTGACCGGCGTGCCGATGGCCGTGATGCTCGGCAGCTTTGCCGACGGCGGCTGGGCGTTCTGGGCCAAGCTCGTGGCGGCGGCAGCGGTGCTGGGTCTGGTGCCCTACATGACCTGGCTGAACCAGCGGGCCAAGTCGGGCGGGCCAAAGCCCGATCCGGCCCTGATGCGCAGGCTGGCGATGCTGACCCGCGTTCTGGTCGGCCTGGCGATCATACTGGCGGTCATCGCCTTCGACTGAGCGGGCCCGCTCAGTCGTGGTGAAAGACCTCGTCCATCATCGCCCAATGCTCGCCGGGCGCGCGGCTCTCTAGCGGGACCTGGCAGGGGTCGGTCAGCTTCCACCAGTCCTGCGTTACCGGATCGGCGGCAATCGCGGCCATGTCGGCCTCGAAATCGGAACCATGATACTCCCAGGTCCCGAACAGGATGTTTTCGGGCTCGCGCAGGAAGATGGTGTAGTTGCGGATGCTGGATGCCGATATCCGCGCCAGCACAGCGGGCCAAACCGCGGCGTGCAGCACCTTGTACTCCGCGGCCTTTTCCGGCTTCAGCCCGATCATCATCCCCATGCGGCGCATCACATCACCGCGCCGATCTGCCACGGCACGAATTCCGCGCCGCCAAATCCCAGCGATTCGGAGCGCGTCTGCTCGCCCGAGGCCACGCGGATGAAGGTTTCGAGCATCTCCTGCCCCTTCTGCTCCAGCGTCACGCCCTCGAGCACGTCGCCGGTATTGATATCCATGTCATCCTGCATCCGGGCATACATCTCGGAGTTGGTGGCCACCTTGATGCAGGGAACGGGCTTGTAGCCCGAGACCGAGCCGCGCCCGGTGGTGAACACGATCAGATTGGCCCCCGACGCGATCTGGCCGGTGACCGAGCAGGGATCGTAACCGGGGCTGTCCATGAAGACAAAGCCCTTGCGGTCGATCGGTTCGGCAAAGAGATAGACACCCGCCAGCGGCGCCGAACCGCCCTTGGCCACGGCGCCGAGGCTCTTTTCCAGGATCGTCGTCAGCCCGCCGCGCTTGTTGCCGGGGCTGGGGTTGTTGTTCATCTCGCCCTTGTTGCGGGCGGTGTAGTCCTCCCACCAGGCGATGCGGTCCAGAAGCTTCTGGCCCACCTCGGCACTGACCGCGCGCCGGGTCAGCAGATGCTCGGCCCCGTAGATCTCCGAGGTTTCGGACAGGATCGAGGTGCCGCCAAGGGCCACCAGCAGGTCAGAAGCCACGCCCAAAGCCGGGTTGGCGGTGATGCCCGAATAGCCGTCAGAGCCTCCGCACTGCATCCCGATCACCAGCTCCGAGACCGGCACCGGCTCGCGCCGGCAGGTATCGGCCACCACGGCCAGTTCGCGCAGGGCCTCCACGCCGCGGGCGACGGTGCGGCGGGTTCCGCCCTGTTCCTGAATGGTCATGTAGTGAAACTGGCCATCGGCGCGCAGCCGTTCCTTGCCGACCAGTGCGGGGATCTGCATCACCTCGCAACCCAGCCCGACCAGCAGGATACCGGCGAAGTTGGGGTTGCGGGCATATCCGGTCAGGGTGCGGAACAGGGTCTGATAGCCCTCGTTGTCGCCCGCCATGCCGCAGCCCGAGGCATGCGCGATCGGGACGATGCCGTCGACATTGCCCAGGGCCTTGAACCACTCGGTCTTTTCGGCCTCCTCGGCAATGAAGCGGGCCACCGAGCCCGAGCAGTTGACCGATGTCAGCACCCCCAGATAATTGCGGGTGCCGACCCTGCCGTCGGCGCGGCGGTAGCCCTGGAAATGGCGCGGCGCGCCGGGCGCCGGCAAGGCGCGGATGTCCTGCCCGAACGCCATTTCGGTGACGTGTTCGGCCATGCCGAGATTGTGCACATGCACATGCTCGCCCGGCCCGATGGCGCGGGTCGCCTGGCCGATGATCTGGCCATAGCGGCGCACGACTGTGCCCTCGGCGATCGGGTGCAGCGCGATCTTGTGCCCGCGCGGAACCGCAGCGGTCAGGACCGGGCCCTCGCCCAGCCGGGTGCCTGCGGCCAGGTCCGCCAGCGCGATGGCGACATCGTCGGCCGGCGACAGGATGATGTGATCGGGCTTCATCGGGCGCCCCCGTCAATGGCACGGTCAAGATGGGTGTAGCCGCCATCGACAAACAGCCATTGGCCTGTCAGGTGCCGCGCCCGGTCAGACAGCGCAAAGACCGCCATTGCGGCGATCTCGGCCGCGTCGGTCATCCGCTGGCCCAGGGGAATGCGCCGGGTGATGTCGGCCAGCTTGGCCCCGGGGTCATCGAAGGTCTCGAGATAGCGCGCATAGAGCGGGGTCATGACCTCGGCGGGAATGACGGCGTTGACGCGCACGCCATGCGGCGCGAACTCTACCGCCCATTCGCGGGTCAGGCCAAGCTGGGCCGCCTTGGCGGCCACATAGGCCGAGGTGCCGCCCTGGCCGGTCACGGCCGTCTTGGAGCTGATGTTGACGATGGCGCCGGTCTGCGCCTTCAGGTCGTCAGCCAGCAGGTGCACCAGCGTGTAGTAATGCAGCAGGTTGAGATCGAGCGAGGCGCGGAACGCCTCCGGCCCCGCCGCCAGCCCCACGCCGTCATTGACGCCGGCATTGTTGACCAGCCCGTAGATGGGGCCAAAGCGGCTGCGCGCCTCGGTCACGGCGTTGCGCAACTGGGTATCGTCCGACAGCTCGACCTTGATCCAGCCGGCCTTTGGACCCAGCCCGCGCAACCAGCCGGCCTCGGGCGCCCGGCGGGCGAGAATCACCGGCACCGCGCCTTCCTGCGCAAGCGCTTCGGAGATGGCGGCGCCGATTCCGGCCCCGCCGCCCGTCACGATGACCGCCCTGTCTGCAAGTCCCAGATCCATCAGGATTTCCTTGAATTGCCCTCCGGCCCGGATGTCCGGGCCGGAGAGGTGGTTGTGATGCGGGCTTAGTCGTACAGCACCGCGGCAATTGCCGGATCGTCGATATTGCTGGCGTCATACCAGGCAAAGCCCGAGTCGATGGTCTTGGGCAGCGCCTCGCCGTTGACCGCGGCAATCGCGGCCTTGACGGTTTCGTAGCCCATGCCGACCGGGCTCTGGGTGATGGCACCGGCCATTTCGCCGGCGCGGATGGCATCCTTCTGCAGCTTGCCCGAATCGTAGCCGATCACGACCACGCCCTGGGTGCCGGTTTCCTTGATGCCGTTCAGCACGCCGATCGCCGAGCCTTCATTGGCGCCGAAGACCCCCTTGAGATCGGGATGCGCGGTCAGGATCGCCTTGGTGATCTCGGTCGATTGCAGCTGGTCGCCGCCGCCATACTGGATGTCCACGATCTCGATATCCGGATAGGCCTCGCCGATGCGGTTCACGAAACCGTCGCGGCGGTCGATGCCGGTGCGCGAGGTCTGGTCATGCACCACCAGCGCCACCTTGCCGGTGCCGCCGATCAGCTCTGCCATCTTGTCGGCGGCCATGCCGGCAGCGGCGAGGTTGTCGGTGGTCACGGTGGTCACCGGGATATCGCTGTCGACGCCGGAGTCGAAGGCGACGACGGGGATCCCGGCATCCTGGGCCTGGCGCAGCAGCGGGATGGCCGCCTGGCTGTCCAGCGCCGCAAAGCCGATAGCGGCCGGATTCTTGGCGAGCGCTGCGGCGAGCATGTCCATCTGCTTGTCGACCTGGGCTTCGGTATCGGGGCCCTCGAAGGTGACGTTGACCCCGAATTCGGCTGCGGCCTGATCGGCACCGGCCTTGACCGCCTGCCAGAACTGGTGCTGGAAGCCCTTGGAAATCAAGGGGATGTACATTGCATCCTGCGCCAGACCCATGCGGGTCGAGACCAGGATCCCGCCAAAACTCATGCCGGCGAGCAGTGTTCTTCTGTTCAGCATCTTATCCTCCATGTGTTGATGCCTTGGTTTGTAATGAAACGTTGACCGTCTTCTTGGGCTCAGCCGGCACGACTCCGGCGGAGCATATCCGCGTAAACCGCTGCGATGATGATCGCGCCCGTGACCACGGTCTGCCATTCCTGCGCGACCGACATGATGCGCAATCCGTTGAGCAGGACGCTCATGATCAGCGCGCCGATGATGGTTCCCAGGATCGAGCCGCGCCCGCCTGCCAGCGAGGTGCCGCCGATCACCACGGCGGCGATGGCGTCAAGCTCGTAACCCAGCCCCAGCGCCGGTTGCGCCGAGTTGAGCCGGGACGAGATCAGCAGCCCCGCGACGCCGCAGATGCCGCCGGCAAGCGCGTAGATCGCCACCTTCCAGCCGCTGGCATTGACGCCCGAAAGGCGCACCGCCTCTTCATTTGATCCGAGCGCAAAGCAGTAGCGGCCGAGGGTGGTCCGGTTGAGCACCCAGGAGATCACCATCGCCAGGACAAACAGGATGACCACGCCATTGGGGATCGGCAGCGATGGAAACAGCTTGCCGATCAGCGAACCGGTCGACAGCGCCGGATAGCTGGGCGTGTCGTTGAAGTAGATCGGCTTGGTGCCTGACACCACCAGCGACAGGCCCTTGAGGATCAGCATCATGCCCAGCGTGGCGATGAAGGGCGGGATCTTGAGCCGCGCCACCAGCGTGCCCGAGATGAAGCCGCAGAATGCCCCCATCGCAATGGCGCCGATGATGCCGAAGGGCATGGGCAGGCCCCAATAGGTCAGGACCACGCCGGCGGTCACGGCCGTGAAGGTCATCAGCGTGCCGACCGACAGGTCGATGCCGCCGGTGATGATCACCAGCGTCGCCGCCACCGCGAGCACGCCGTTGACGCTGGTTGCCTGAAGAATGGCGAGGATATTGCCGGTTTGCAGGAAATTGGGCGAAGCCACCGAAAAGAACATCAGCAGCACGATCAGGCTCGCGAAGGCGAGGATCTTCTGCTGGGCGCCGGAAGCCGGCCGCCGGGGCTTGGAGCCTTGCTGCGTATCGGTTGCGGTCATGCGGTTGCCTCCTCGGGTTCGGACTCGCGCCGGGTCGCAAGGCGCATGATTTCATGCTGGCTGGTCTGGGGTCCGCCGGGCAGGATGCCGGTCAGCCTGCCCTCGCACATCACCGCGATCCGGTGCGACACGCGCAGGATCTCGGGCAGCTCGGAGGAAATGACGATGATGGCCTTGCCGGCCTCGGCCAGCGTCTGCAGCAGGCGATAGATCTCGGCCTTGGCGCCGACATCGATGCCGCGCGTAGGCTCGTCGAAGATCAGGATGTCGCAGTCGCGCAGCAGCCACTTGGCGATCACCACCTTCTGCTGGTTGCCGCCCGACAGCAGCCGCACCTCCTGCCGGTCTGACGGGGTGCGGATGCCCAGCGACTGGATCTGCCGCGCGGCGGCCTGCGCCAGCCCGGCCTCGTCAACCCGCAGGAAGCGGTCCGAGAACCGATCGAGCGAGGGCAGCGCGATGTTGCCGCGCACGTCGATGCCCAGCGCCAGCCCGAATTGCTTGCGGTCTTCGGACAGGTAGCCGATGCCGGCGGCCACGGCATCCTGCGGCGAGCGGATGTCGCGCGCCGTGCCATGCACCTCGATCTCGCCCGCCTCGCGGGGGTCGGCGCCAAAGATCACCCGCGCCACCTCGGTCCGGCCGGCGCCCATCAGCCCGGCAAAACCGAGTATCTCGCCCTGGCGCAGCTCAAAGCTCACGTCGCGCACCATGCGGCCGTGCCGCAGGCCCCTGACCGCAAGGGCGACCGGCGCCCCCGTCAGGTCGGGGATCGCGGCAACCGTCTGGTCCAGCTCGCGCCCGACCATCATCGAGATGATGGTCTCGATCGTGGTATCCGCCGCGCCGACCGTGCCGACATAGGCGCCATCGCGCATCACCGTGACGCGGTCCGAGATGCGCCGGATCTCGTTCATCTTGTGGCTGATATAGACAATCGCCACGCCCTCGGACTTGAGCCGGCGGATGATGGTGAACAGCTCTTCGGTCTCGTTCTCGTTCAGGGCGGCGGTGGGCTCGTCCATGATCAGGATGCGCGAGCGGAACGACAGCGCCTTGGCAATCTCGACCATCTGCTGGCGGGCGATAGTCAGGCGGCGGACCTCGGCGGTCGGGTCGATGCGCACCTTCATGGTGGCAAAGATCGCCTCGGCATCCTTGTTGATCTGCGCCTCGTCGAGAATGCCCCAGCGATTGCGCGGCTCGCGCCCGATGAAGATGTTCTGCGCGACCGTCAGGTCGGGCATCAGCGCCAGTTCCTGGTGGATGATGCCGATGCCCAGCGCCTGCGCGGCGCGCGGATCGGCAATGCTGACCTCGGCCCCGGCAACCTGGATCGAGCCGGAATCGGGGGCGTAGATGCCGGAAAGGATCTTCATCAGGGTCGATTTCCCGGCCCCGTTCTCGCCCATCAGCGCGTGAACCTCACCATGATGCAGGTCGAACCGCGCCGCCCGGAGCGCATGCACGCCGGGAAAGTGCTTTTCGATTGCGGTCATGCGGACGATCTCGGTCATGGCCGTGCGTCCATCCGGACGATGGCCTTGACCAGGCTGGCGCGGTCGGCCGCAAGCTCCGGCAGGCGGCGGGGCAGATCGGCCAGCGTCAGGGTCTCGGACAGCAGCGCGCCGGCGTCGATGCGGCCGGACGTCAGGGCGGCCATCACGGTCTCGAAATCCTCGCGGGTGGCGTTGCGGGATCCGATGAGCCGCATCTCGCGCTTGTGGAATTCGGGGTCGGAAAAGCGGATCTGTTCCGGCACCACCGAGATCAGCACGTAAGAGCCGCCATGCCCGACATGGGCAAAACCGCCCTCCATCGCCGCGGCATTGCCGGTGGCATCCATGACCACGTCAAACCCGTCAGCATGTTCAGGGCCAAGCGCGGAGTGAAGCCGGTCAAAGCCAAGCTTGCGCGCCTGATCCAGCCGGGCCGCAGAGGTATCAAGCAGATGCACCTGGGCGCCGCGCAACTGCGCGAACAGTGCCGCCCCCAGCCCGATCGGGCCGGCGCCGGTTACCAGCACGCTGTCGCCCGCCGCGATCTCGCCGCGCCGCACCGCATGGGCGCCGATGGCCAGAAACTCGACCATGGCCGCCTGCTCGGGCGCAAGCTTGCCCGCCGCGTAGAGATTGCCGGACGGCACCGCGATCCGGGCGCACATGCCGCCATCCCGGTGCACCCCGAGCACCTCAATCCCGGTGCAGCAGTTCGGCTTGCCCCTCGCGCATGCCCGGCACGACCCGCAGGCGATGTAGGGGTTGATGACCACCGCCGTCCCTGCGGGCCAGCCCGGAGCCGTTTGGGCGACGGTCCCGGACAGTTCATGCCCGATGACCCGGGGATAGGCGAGGTAGGGATGCCTGCCGCCAAAGATATGATAGTCGGTGCCGCACAGGCCGACGGCGGCAATATCAACCAGCACCCAGCCCGTCGGGGCCGAAACCGGCAGCGGTGCCTCGATCAATCCGAATTGTCCGGGGGCAATGCATGTCCCGCGGAGCATCGTCTCCGGCATCCCGATTCTCTCCCAATGTTTTTTGGGCTTTTATGATAAAGAACAGTAGACAGCGACAAGGCGGCCTGTAAATTGTTTTTAATCGTTCAGTTCAAAAGAACAGGATGCCATGGCCCGCACCGATGCCCGCTTCCGCGCCGCCTTCAACCAGACGCTCGACATGCTCGACGGCCAGGCGCCCGGATCGGCCCTGCCATCGGAGCTGAAGCTGGCCGAAACGCTGAAGGTAAGCCGAACCGTGGTGCGCGGCGTGCTGAGCCGGCTGGCCGCCATGGGCCTCGTGGCGCTCGAGGGGCGCAGCAAGACGCTGCTGACCTCGACAACCGGGGTCGCGCGTCTGGCTGAACGCGAAGACCCGGTTTCCCTGCGCGTGCTGGAAAACCGGTTTCTGGAATGGGTGCTGCGCTTCGACGTGCCGGCCAACACCGCCCTCAACGTGGCGCAACTGGCCAAGCGGTTCTCGGTCAGCCCGCACCAGTTGCAGGAGTTTCTGGCCAGCCTCGGCCATTTCGGGCTGGTCGAGCGCCGCCCGCGTGGCGGCTGGCGATTGCTGGGCTTTACGCCCGACTACGCGGTCGAATTGTCCGAGTTCCGCGCCCTGCTGGAGGTCAATGCCGCCCGGCAGTCCACGGCGCTGCCCGATGCGCACCCCTTCTGGTCCGAGATCGAGGCGCTGGAGCGCGATCATGTCGATCTGGCGGGGCGGATCGACAAGGACTTCCACGACTTCTCGCGGCTGGACGAAAAATTTCACCGCACCATCACCGGCATCGTCCGCAACCGCTTCGTGACCCATTTCCAGAAGGTGATCTCGCTGATCTTTCACTTCCATTACCAGTGGGACAAACAGCTTGAGCGCGACCGCAACCTTGCCGCCATCGGCGAGCACCGGACCATCATCGCCGCGATCCTGAGGCGCGACCCCGGCGCCGCCGAGGCGGCGATGCGCGCCCACCTGACCACATCCAAGGAAACGCTGCTCCAGTCGCTGCGGGTCAACCGGCTGGTCTAGCGGCCACCATCGCCCGCAGGCGCGGCGCTGCGGCGCCCGACCAGTCCAGGAAGGCCGCGATGCGGTGGCGCACCTTTGCCTCATGGTTCTGCTCGATATCGGCAAGCCGGTGGTCAAGGTAGGGATTGCCAAACCGGTCAAGCGTGTCGGCGATGTAATCGGCCGCCCCGTCGATACCACGGGCAACAAATCCGGGCAGAACCTCATCCTCAAGCACCCCAAGCAACCGATCCCGGACCGCGCCCTCGGCCAAGACCTCGCGCACGTAGCGTTCGGGCCGGCCACGGTTGCGCCAGTCCTCGACCAGCCAGGTGTGCCCGAGATTGAGGATATGCAGCTTGAGGCGCGCATAGGGCTCCAGGTCCGGCACGATGCGAACCGCCGGATGGCGGCAGATCGGGATCAGGCCGGGGCAGTCCTCGACCGCCCAGAGCGCATAGGGCTCGGCCACCGCGCCCGCGGGCTCGATCGGGGCCGACACGATCCGGTCAACCAGCGAATTGACGAAGCGGACCTGGCCGGCCACCCAGTCGGCAAACCCGGCATCCAGCGTCCCCGCCAGGTCCAGCACCCGCGCGCGCAGCACCTCGCCGTTGCGGGCCACCAGTTCGGTCGGCATGACCTGTATGGGCCGCCCGCCGGCGCGAAAGCGCGCCCGCAGCAGATGGGTCAGCTTGCCCGGATAGGACATGCTCTGGCGGAAGGCGCCCGCGGCATCGTCCACCTGCGGCAGCCATCCGGCCTCGCTGGTATTCGACAGGATGACCTCGGCCTCCGCGCCGGCAATCCGGCAGATCTCGGGCCAGTCGGTCACGGTGTTCAGGGTCCGCGCCACCGAAGTGACCCTCACATCCTCGCTGAAACCCTGGCCATTCCGGATGCCCCTGATCCGCACCGGATAGCCGCCCGGATCGGCCAGCGCCGCCAGCCGGGTGGCTCGGGACGGATCCCCCGAAGACTGGATCACGGTGATCTTGCCAGGCGCATCACCGCGCGTCAGAGCCTCCGAGATGAACAGATCGGCATGAGCCTGAAGAAACCGGCTGGTCCCGAATTGCAGAATCGGCGTCAACATCATCGGTCTTCCCGGTGTTCCTGACTGTTTTTAATCATAAGGAACAATCGGTCAAGAGCGGAAAAGTTGCCGAAAGGGCGGGTTTCCGCTCCTCTGGCCTGCAAGGTCATAGCCACAAGGTCCGAACTCGCCCGGCACCCGTCACCGGGTCGCGCAAGGCGCGGGCCGGTTCCGCTAGCCGCGCTCCTCGCGTTCGATCCGCACGAATTCGCGCAGCCGCAGCTTGGTGCCCGCCGTTCTGGGCTTCTGGTGCAGGGCCGCCACCACGTCGCGATGGCCCGCATCGCGCTCGATCCGCAGATATTCGCGCAACCTCGTGCCCTCGGCCCGGCTGCGCTGGTGATCGCTGAGATGTCGTTGCATCAATCGGCTCCTCTCCATTCGGGGGCCAACGATAGCACAGATGCCGGCAGAGATCAGCCCCTGAGCCGTCCCACCGCCCAGCGCGCCGCATCCGTCACGGCGCCGTCAGGGTCTTCGCACAGGGACTGAGCGGCCGGTATCAGGCCCGCATCCCCGGAATTGCCGATTGCATAGAGCACGTTGCGCACAAACCGGTCCCGCCCCGACCGCTTGACCGGCGAGCCGGAAAACAGCAGGCGGAAAGCCGCGTCATCCAGCGCCGCCAGGTCCGCCAGCGCCGGGGCGCGCAGCTGGTCCCGCGCCGCCAGCCGGATATCGCGCGCCGCCACCGCGAACTTGTTCCAGGGGCAAACCGCCAGGCAATCGTCGCAGCCGTAGATCCGGTTGCCCAGCAGCGGCCGCAAATCCGGGTCGACCGGCCCCGCATGCTCGATGGTCAGGTAAGAGATGCACCGCCGGGCGTCCAGCTGATAGGGCGCGGGAAAGGCCGCCGTCGGACAGATGTCCAGACAGGCCCGGCAATTGCCGCAATGGTCCGCCTCGGCGGCATCGGGTGGCAAGTCGAGCGTGGTGAAGATCGCGCCAAGAAAGAACCAGCTGCCAAGCTCGCGCCCGACCAGGTTGGTATGCTTGCCCTGCCAGCCCAGCCCCGCCGCCTGACCAAGCGGCTTCTCCATCACCGGGGCGGTATCGACAAATACCTTGATCTCCTCGCCGGGTTGCTGCTCCAACAGCCAGCGCCCCACCGCCTTCAGCCGCTTCTTGACGATGTCATGGTAGTCGCGTCCCTGGGCGTAGACGCTGATCGCCCCCCGGTCCTTGCGGGCCAGGTTCTCCAGCGGATCATGCCCGGGGGCATAGCTTTCGGCCAGCATCACCACCGACCGCGCCGCGGGCCAGAGCGCCGCGGGATCGCCACGCCAGCCCATGCGCTCGGCCATCCAGCCCATCTGCCCGTGCCGCCCGTCGCCGACAAAGGCCGCCAGACGCCCGGCCGCCTGCGGGATCGCATCCGGCCGACATACGCCCATCCGGGCAAAGCCGGCCTCCAGGGCATGGGTCCTGAGCCGCTCCTTCATTTTGGCACAAATACCTCGGGGGGAGCCGCAGGCGGGGGGCAGCGCCCCCCTCTTTCAGAAGTCGAGATCGGCATAATGCGCCGGCTGCGGAAAGCCGGATACCTGGTCGGCCAGCAGCGAGCGAAACGCCGGGCGCGACTTCAGCTTGGCATACCAGTCCTTGACCACCGAAGACCGGTGCCAGTCGACGTCCGAGATGTAGTCCAGACAGGACAGCTGCGCGGCGGCGGCGAAATCGGCCATGGTCATCTCGTTGCCCGCCAGCCAGCGCCGCTGGTCCAGAATCGAGGCCATGTAGTCAAGATGCTGCTTGATCGCCCGCGCTCCGGCCTTGACGTTGGTGCTGTCGGGATAGCCGGTGCCCATGATCTTGCGAAACACCCGCTCGCCGATCAGCTTCGAGGTGACATCTCGGTAGAACTTGTCGTCAAACCACGCCACCAGCCGCCGCACCTCGAACCGGGCATCGGGGTCGCGCGGCAACAGCGCCGGGGTGGGATAGACTTCCTCGAGGTATTCGCAGATCGCCTGGCTCTCCGAGAGCGTCCGGTTGCCCAGCCGCAGCACCGGAACCTTGCCTGCCGGGTTGCGGCGCAGAAAGGCGGCATCCTGCTCCCAATACCGCTCCTCGACCAGTTCGACCTCGATCCGCTTCTCGGCCAGACAGAGCCGGACCTTGCGGGAAAATGGCGATAGCGGAAAATGGTAAAGACGGTTCATAAGCAGCCTGTCGGAGGAATGACCCCTTCAATGCAGCAAGTGCAGCGGCGGTTCAATCCCCCGATCACCGCTCGAAGCAGGCAGCCCGCCCGTCAGCGGCGATGGTTTCCGCCCCCGACAAGGCCGCCGCCGCCCGCCCGCGCACGAACGAGGTCGGGTTGCTGGCCGAGCGGCCCTTGGGGTCGGGCAGCACCGCCGCCAGCCGCGCCGATTGCACCGGGGTCAGATCGGCGGCGGACACTCCGAAATAGTGTCGGGCCGCCGCCTCGACCCCGAAGATCCCCTGATCGAACTCGGCGATGTTGAGATAGACCTCCAGGATCCGCCGCTTGGTCCAGACCGCCTCGACCAGCGGGGTGATCGCCGCTTCCATGGCCTTGCGCAGCCAGCTGCGGCCATGCCAGAGAAAGAGGTTCTTGACCACCTGCTGGCTGATGGTCGAAGCCCCGCGCGAACTGCCGTCTTCCATCGCCTTGCGGATCGCGTCCACGTCCAGACCCCAGTGCAGGCAGAAATTGGCGTCTTCCGAGGCCACCGCGACGCGCGGCAGATAGGGGGTCATCTCCTCGATGCTCACCCAGTCATGGGTGACGGGGCCCCAGCGGGTGCTCTCGGCCACCATGTAGGGCGTTGTCGGCGGATTGACGAAGGCAAACAGCCCGATGAGAAACAGCAACACCGCAAACGCCCCGACCGTCACGCGCGCAAGCCAGCGCAGCCCGCCCCACAGCCGCTGGCGCAGCGTCCGCTTCGGGCGGGCTGGCTGCCTGGCGGCCTTCTTTCGTCTGGTTACGCGCTTTCCCACACTTTCTCTATAAGTTGGCCCCTGCGCTGAGAAAAGCCCCCAGACCGCCGCAGGCGCGGGGCTGAGCCAGGTCAAGGCGCGCGGGTCGCCAGAGTGCTAGAATCGCACCATCAGAAACAGGAGATCTCCATGGATATCAACGCTGTTCCCCATTTCGACGATACCGACAACACCACCGGCTGCTGCCCCCGCTTCAAGCCCGAGGGCTGGGACGCACAAGAGCTGCGGTTCCGTGACAAGCTGTTCGTCCACGCCACCACCCGCAGCGCCATGCACATGCCGCTGAACATGGGCAGCGTTTTCGCCCGCGTGCAGGACAATATCGCCGAGGCCGGTGCCTATGACGCCGACAACTTCATTGTTCTCAGTCTCGAGAAATCGCCCTGGAGCGCCGAGCATTTCTTTGCCACCGACAAGGTGGTCGACGGCGAGAACATGACCACCCTGTCGGGCGATTTCGTGACTAGGGTATTCGAAGGGCCCTACAGCAAGGTCCGCGACTGGCATTCGGACATGGCGGAACTGGTCCGGGCAAAGGGCTCGACGCCGTCGGACACCTATTTCTTCTACACCACCTGTCCGAAATGCGCCAAGGCCTATGGCGAGAACTACGTGGTCGGCGTCGCGCGGCTCTGACAGCCCGTGGACACGAGGCCCGTCCGGCGGCATCTGAGGGATGTCGCCGGAACCCGGGTCTCAGGCGGCAGGCCGGTCCCTTACGGCAGCACGCGGTTGTTGGGGCCGTCGACGTTTTCCTGATAGACCTCGGTGCGCCGCGCGGGTGTCACGCAGACCACGTCGCCGACATAGGCCTCGCGCCAGACAAAGCCCACCATGCAGGAATTGGGCCCGTAGGCACCCGCCGGATCGACCCGCGAGCCCGCGATGGCGTTTTCATTCGCGGCCGTCGCACGGCGATCGGGCGTCACGCAGACATGGTCGCCGGGAATGGCGTCGCGCCAGACAAAGCCGTCCTTGCAGGTGTCGGGCCCGTAGGGCAACGGCGGTTCTCCCAGCGTCGGCTCAGCCGGAGGCGGAGTGGCCGAGCCCGAGCTGGCGCTGCCCAGTATTCCGCCGACGATCAGCCCCAGGATGGCCGCCGCTGCGGCATCGCCGCCGCTGCCACCGCTGCCGGCGCTCGACCCGCTGCCCGAACTGCCGCCCGAACTGCTGCCCGATCCGCTGCCAGACCCTGAACTGCCGGTGGCCATCAGGTAGTTGGCGCTGACCCAGCCATCCGGCCCGTCATGTTCGATATAGCACCAGCTGCCCTGGCATTCGGTGATGTTCACGGCCTCGCCGCCGAACAGCGTATCGACCCGCGAAAAGCTCACGCCCGGTCCGGTGCGCACGTTCACGTCCGATTTGGCCACGGCGTCAACCGCCCATGCCGCCTGCGAAATGAGGATCAGACCAATGGCTGCGGTGCTGACGAAAGAAACGCGTCTTGGGGACTTCATTGAGCAACTCCTTCAAACAAAGGCGGAGCAACCCCACACAATCAAACACATACCTCAGAACGATTGTCTGGTTCTGACCCGGTAGCCGGGAGTCTGGCACAGATTCGGTTTTCTGGCCATTCTCACTTTTGCCACAGCCCGGCCGGGATCACTGGGCCGGTATTGCCGATGCCTCCAGCGTCAGGGGTTGCGGCAGATGCACCAGCATTTCCTTCGGGCAGACCTGCAGGAAGTTTGCCCGCTCGCTGTCCCAGTGGGTGAGGATCTCGCTGGCCTTGCGGCTGCCGGTCTCTTCGGCGTGGCGCTCGATCAGCCCGCGCAGTTGCGCCTCCCAATGGGGGACGGTCACGGCGCAGGTCACGAGGCTTTCCATGTTGATCAGCGCCTGCGACTTGGCGTCGGGGTCATAGAGATAGGCCATGCCGCCGGTCATGCCGGCCCCGAAATTGGCGCCGATAGAGCCAAGGATCACCGCCACCCCGCCGGTCATGTATTCGCACCCGTTCGAGCCGCAGCCCTCGATCACCACCCTGGCGCCCGAGTTGCGCACCGCGAAACGCTCGCCGGCGCGTCCGGCGGCAAAGAGATAGCCGTCGGTCGCCCCGTAAAGCACGGTATTGCCGATGATGGTGTTCTCTGACGCCACGAGCGTCGAGACCATGGGCGGGCGCACCACGATCAGGCCGCCCGACAGGCCCTTGCCGACATAGTCGTTGGCATCGCCCGACACCTCGATCTTGAGGCCCGGCGCGGCGAATGCGCCCAGCGACTGGCCGGCGCTGCCGGTCAGCTTGACCGTCAGGTGATCGGGTTGCAGCGAGTTGCGCATCCCGAACCTGCTGACGATGTGGCTCGACGTGCGGGTGCCGATGGTGCGGTGCGTGTTCTGCACCGCGTATTGCAGCTGCATCTTCTCGCCATCGTTGAGAAAGCGCGCCGCGTCGGCGACGATCTCGGCGTCGAGCGTGTCGGGCACCGGGTTGCGCGGGCGGTTGCGGTCATAGGTGATCTTGTGGCCGCCATCGACCGAGATCAGCAGCGGGTTGAGATCGAGATCATCCAGGTGCGACGACCCGCGGCTGACCTGGCTGAGCAGGTCGGCGCGGCCGATCACCTCATCGAGCGACCTGGCCCCGATCGAGGCCAGCACTTCGCGCACTTCGGTGGCGTAGAAGGTGATCAGGTTGACCACCCGGTCAGCCGAGCCCCTGAACATGGCGCGCAGCTTTTCGTCCTGAGTGCAGACGCCGACGGGGCAGGTGTTGGACTGGCACTGGCGCACCATGATGCAGCCCATGGCGATCAGCGCGGCGGTGCCGATGCCGTATTCCTCGGCCCCCATCATCGCCGCCTTGACGATATCGCGCCCGGTGCGCAGCCCGCCATCGGTGCGCAATGTCACCCGCTCGCGCAGCTTGTTCATCGCCAGAACCTGATGCGCCTCGGTCAGGCCCATTTCCCATGGCAGGCCGGCATATTTGATCGAGGTGGCCGGCGAGGCGCCGGTGCCGCCATTGTGGCCCGAGATCAGGATGATGTCGGCCTTGGCCTTGGCGACGCCGGCGGCAATGGTGCCGACACCGGAAGAGGCCACCAGCTTGACCGTCACCTTGGCGCGCGGGTTGATCTGCTTGAGGTCGTAGATCAGCTGCGCCAGATCCTCGATCGAGTAGATGTCATGGTGCGGCGGCGGCGAGATCAGCGTCACGCCCTTGGTCGAGTGGCGCAGCCGCGCGATCAGGTCGGTGACCTTCATGCCGGGCAGCTGGCCGCCCTCGCCGGGCTTGGCGCCCTGGGCCACCTTGATCTCCAGTTCTTCGCACTGGTTGAGGTATTCTGCGGTAACGCCGAAGCGGCCCGAGGCCACCTGCTTGATCTTGGCCGACGGGTTGTCGCCGTTGGGCTCGGGGTGGAAATGCGCCGGATCCTCGCCGCCCTCGCCGCTGTCGGACTTGGCGCCGATGCGGTTCATGGCGACGTTGAGCGCCTTGTGCGCCTCGGGGCTGAGCGCGCCCAGCGACATGCCGGGCGTGACAAAGCGCTTGCGGATCGAGGTGATGCTTTCCACCTGCTCGATCGGGATCGCCGGGCCCATCGGCTTGATGGCCAGCAGGTCACGCAGATGGATCGGCGGATTGGCCTGCATGGCGGCGGAATACTGCTTCCAGATCTCGTAAGAGGAATCCTCGCAGGCCTTTTGCAGCATGTGCATGGTCTGGGCTTCCCAGGCGTGCTTTTCGCCCGAGCGGCGGGCCTTGTAGAAACCGCCGATCGGCAGCACGTCCAGCTGGCCCAGCCAGCCCTTGGCGTGGATCTCGTTGGCCTTGCGCTGGATGCCGTTGATGCCGATGCCGGAAATGCGGCTCTGCATGCCCGGGAAATACTCGGCCACCAGCGCCCGCGACAGGCCGACCGCCTCGAAGTTGAGGCCGCCGCGATAGGACGACACCACCGAGATCCCCATCTTGGCGAGGATCTTCAGCAGGCCCTGATCGACGGCATCGCGATACTGGCGCATGGCATCCTCAAGGCTGCAGTCCAGCAGCCCGCGCCGGATGCGGTCGGCTATGGTGTCCTGCGCCAGATAGGCGTTGACGGTGGTGGCGCCCGAGCCGATCAGCACCGCGAAGTAATGGGTATCGATGCACTCGGCCGACCGGACGTTGAGCGAACAGAAGGTGCGCAGCCCCTTGGCGGTCAGCCAGCTGTGCACGGCGCTGGTGGCCAGGATCATCGGGATCGAGACCCGCGCCTCGGACTGGTGTTCGTCAGTCAGCACGAGATGCCCGGCACCCGAGCGCACCGCTTCTTCGGCCTGGGCGCGGATCCGTTCCAGCGCCTGGTGCAGCGCTTCGGGGCCGCCATCGGCGGGATAGGTGCAATCGACGAACGAGACCAGGTCGCCGAACTGCCGCACCATCTCGGCAAACTCGGCATTGGCGATGAACGGGCTTTCCAGCACCAGGATCTCGGTCTGGGTGCTGTCCTCATCAAGCACGTTCTTGAGGTTGCCGAAGCGGGTCTTGAGGCTCATCACCCGGCTTTCGCGCAGGCTGTCGATGGGCGGGTTGGTGACCTGGCTGAAGTTCTGGCGGAAGAAATGCGACAGCGGCCGGTAGGTGTTGGACAGGACCGCGCTGGGCGTATCGTCGCCCATCGAGGCCAGCGCCTCCTTGCCGTCCTCGACCATGGGCATCAGGATCGCCTCGATCTCCTCGATGGTGTAGCCGGCGGCGATCTGGCGCTTGCGCAGGCCATCGCCTTTGAAAAGCGCCTTTTCGGGCACGTCGCGCATCATCTCGTTGAGGTTCACGACCTTCTCGACCCAGTCGCCAAAGGGCTGGCTGGCGGCGAGACGGTCCTTGATCTCGACATCGTGGTAAAGCTTGCCGTCCTGCATATCGACGGCAATCATCTGCCCCGGCCCCAGCGCCCCTTTCTCGACGATGTTGGTTTCCGCCACCGGGACCATGCCGGTCTCGGAGCCGGCAATCAGCAGGCCATCGCGGGTGACGACATAGCGCATCGGGCGCAGGCCGTTGCGGTCAAGCCCGCCGCAGACCCAGCGGCCATCGGTCATGGCCAGGGCGGCGGGGCCGTCCCAGGGTTCCATCACCGCGTTGCAGTAGGAATACATGTCCTGCCAGGCCTTGGGCATCTCGACCGGAGACTTGGACCAGGCCTCGGGCACCAGCATGGTCTTGGCCATCGGCGCGGAACGCCCGGCGCGCACCAGCACCTCGAACACCGAATCGAGTGCGCCCGAATCCGACGACCCCTTCGGCGCGATCGGCTTGATGTCCTCGGCCATGTCGCCAAAGGTGTTGGACGCCATGCGGATCTCGTGGCTTTTCAGCCAGTTGAGGTTGCCGCGCAGGGTGTTGATCTCGCCGTTATGGGCCAGCATGCGGAAGGGCTGGGCCAGCGCCCATTGCGGGAAGGTGTTGGTGGAATAGCGCTGGTGATAGATGGCAAAGGCGCTTTCAAAGCGGTCATCCATCAGGTCGGGGTAGAACTCGGCCACCTGCTCGGCCAGCATCATGCCCTTGTAGATGATCGACCGGCAGGACAGCGAACAGATATAGAGCCCGCCGATCTGTGCGGCGGCGGCGGCCTTTTCGATGCGGCGGCGAATGACGTAAAGCTCGCGCTCGAAGGTTTCCTCGTCCGCGCCCTTGGTGTTGGAGATCAGGATCTGCTCGATCTCGGGGCGGGTGGCGTTGGCCTTTTCGCCAAGGCACTCGACCTTCACCGGCACATGGCGCCAGCCGTAGATGTAGTAGCCCATCCGCAGCACTTCGGTCTCGACGATGGTGCGGCAGGTCTCCTGCGCGCCGAAATCGGTGCGCGGCAGAAACACCTGGCCCACGGCGATCAGCCGGTCGGTGCGCGGCTCGTGCCCGGTCCTGCGGATCTGGTCGTAAAAGAACGGCACCGGGATCTGCACATGGATGCCCGCGCCGTCGCCGGTCTTGCCATCGGCATCGACCGCGCCCCGGTGCCAGACCGCCTTGAGCGCGGTGATGCCGTTTTCGACCACGCCGCGCGACGGCGCGCCGTTGATCGACACCACCAGGCCGACGCCGCAGGACGAATGCTCGTCCTCCTCGCGCCAGAGGCTGGTCTGGTTCATTTCCTTGCGCAGCGCCTCTTGGGCGGCGACCCAGGCTTCATCATAGGTGGTCATGGCGGGACTCCTCGGCGGCTGGCAGGTTTTCGGCGCGCGACACGACGATGCCGCAGCCATGTTTGGGTTGCGAAGACAGGAAGCCCGCCTCGCCCGGAAAGATGAATTCGACCGGCGTGTCGTCATTGTCGAAGGCTTCGTCCCCGACGACGACGGTTCCGGTGCCCGACAGGAACATCCGCCAGTCGCGGCTGATGAACTCGTTGCCGGCTGACCGCCAGACCTCGGTCCCGTCAGGATCGAAGGCGGTGATCTGATACTCGGTTTCCTCAAGCGTCACCCCGTCGATGGTGACGCGACGCCCGGTCAGGGTATCCTGGCCGACATAGCGGGTGGTGCCGATCTGGTCCGAGAAGGTGCGGAAATCGTAGCTGTCGAGCCCGGTCGAGATCAGCCTGGCAAACGAGGCCGGATCCATCGGATCGGGGGCAAGCGTCTCGTAATGGTCCGAGAGCGGGTGATAGCTCGACACCCACTGGGTCTCGGCGTCGATGGTGCCCAGATAGATCATGCCGTTCTGGTCAAGGTCGACGCGGCGCTGATGGCCCGCCGGGTCGCCGGCACAGGTGAAGTGATGGCTGACCGTGCAACTGCGCATCTGGATCGTCAGAAAGGCCGTGCATTCGGCCGGCAGCGAGAACGGCGCGTCCTGCGCGACGGCCGGCGCCGGCCCCAGCGACAGGGCGCCGGTTGCCGAAAGCGCGATCGCCCGGATGAGAGGCCCCATCGCCGCTACTCCGCCGCGACGCTGGCCGACTGGCCCAGATAGCCCAGGATCGCCGCGGCGGCATCGCGGCCGTCGCGGATCGCCCAGACCACCAGGCTGGCGCCCCGCACGATGTCTCCGACCGCGTAAACTCCTTCGAGGCTGGTCTTGCCGGTCTCGAAATCGGCGCGGATGGTGCCCCAGCGCGTCACTTCCAGCCCCTCGACGCCCCACAGGCGCGGCAGCGGCTCGGGCTCGAAGCCCAGCGCCTTGATGACCAGATCGGCGGGCTCGAGATAGTCGGCCCCCTCGATCAGTTCCGGCATGCGCCGGCCGGTGACGTCGGGCGCGCCCAGCCGCATCTTCTGCACCTCGACGCCGCTGACCGGCTCGCCCTCGAAGCCCTTGGGCGCGGCAAGCCAGACGAACTCGACGCCTTCCTCCTCGGCATTCTGCACCTCGCGCTGCGAACCCGGCATGTTGGCCCGGTCGCGGCGATAGAGGCATTTGACGCTTTCGGCACCCTGGCGGATTGCCGTGCGCACGCAATCCATGGCGGTGTCGCCACCGCCGATCACCACCACGCGCTTGCCCCTGGCATCGAGCGTTCCGTCATCGAACTCCGCCACCTCGTCGCCAAAGCTCTTGCGGTTTGAGGCGGTCAGGTAGTCGATCGCCCGGACGATCCCGGCCGCCTCGCCGCCCGGCGCATCCAGCCCGCGCGACTTGTAGACGCCGGTTGCGATCAGCACCGCGTCATGCTTGCCGCGAATGGCATCGAAGGACAGGTCCACCCCGACATCGCAGTTGAGCACGAACTCGACCCCGGCCTGCTCCAGCTGGCTGGAGCGGCGCAACACCACATCCTTTTCCAGCTTGAAGCCGGGGATGCCATCGGTCATCAGCCCGCCGGCGCGGTCATAGCGGTCATAGACCGTGACCTGGATGCCTTGCCGGCGCAGCATGTCGGCGGCGGCAAGCCCGCCCGGACCCGCGCCGATGATGCCGACGCTTTCGCTGCGCTCCGCAGGCGGCAGCACGGGCTTGACCCAACCCTGCTCCCAGGCGGTGTCGGTGATGTATTTCTCGACCGCGCCGATGGTCACGGTGCCATGCCCGGACTGCTCGATCACGCAATTGCCCTCGCAAAGCCGGTCTTGCGGGCAGATGCGGCCGCAGATCTCGGGGAAGGTGTTGGTCGCCTGGGCGAGGTCATAGGCCTCCTGCAGCCGGCCCTCGGCGGTCAGGCGCAGCCAGTCGGGGATGTTGTTGTGCAGCGGGCAATGCGACTGGCAATAGGGAACGCCGCATTGTGAACAGCGGCTGGCCTGCTCGGCCGCCTTGTCGCGCGCGAACTCGGCATAGATCTCGTGGAAGTCCTGACGGCGGTCCTCGGCCTGACGCTTTTGCGGCATGGCACGCCCGACGGTCACGAACTTCAACATCTTCTGAATGGCCACGCTGCGTCCTCCGTCGGGTCCCGGAAGGATTGATTATTCCGGGGCGGGGAAATTGACAAGTCAGCAATACTGACCTATCTTTGGGAAAATGAACCCCGCCCGGAACTTTTTTGGCCAAAAGTGCAATTAATAGGTCATAGCAGCTGACCTATAACCCGCCTAACCCAAGTAAATCAGGGCAAGGGCGGCGCCGCCGACGATGATTCGCCACCAGCCAAACAGCGCGAACCCATGCCGGGTGACGTAATCAAGCACCCAGCGAACCACGAGAACCGCACTGACAAAGGCCAGCGCAAAGCCGATGGCGATCTCCGACATCGCGCCGGCGTCCAGGACATGGCGGCTTTTCCACAGGTCATAGGCAAAGGCCCCGGCCATCGTGGGCATCGACAGGAAGAACGAGAATTCGGCCGCCGCGCGCTTGCTGACGCCCAGCGCCATCGCCCCGACAATGGTGGCGCCCGAGCGCGAGACGCCGGGGATCATGGCGAGGCACTGGATCACCCCGACCCGGAAGGCCAGCCCGACCGGCAGCCGCATCGCGTCGTCGTGCCGCGGCGCGGGCATCATCCGGTCGACGGCCAGCAGCACCACCCCGCCCAGCACCAGCATCACCGCGATCAGGGTCGGGGTTTCAAACAGCACCGACTTGATGAAGTCATGCGCCAGCACACCCACGACCACCGCCGGCAGGAAGGCAATCAGCACCGACAGGATGAACCGACGCGCCGCGGGGTCGCTTGGCGCCGCGCGCGCAACGGCCCAGAGCCGCGCGGCATAGACCGACAGGATCGCCAGCACCGCGCCCAGCTGGATGACAACCTCAAAGGTCTTGCCCGCCGAGTCGAAGCCAAGGAAATGCGCGGCCAGCAGCAGATGCCCGGTCGATGAAACGGGGATGAACTCCGTCAGGCCTTCGAGCACACCCAGGAAGGCGGCGGTCACCAGGCTTTCGGTCATCTCTGCCCCTTTCCGGGATCAGGCCTTGCGCAGGTTCTTGGCCGATTCCTTGATCGCCGCAAACTGGCCCGAAGGCCGGAAGCGCCAGAGGTAGTCGGGCAGCACCGCATCCATCGCCACCGGCTCGATGCCAAGCTGGCGGAAGCCGCGCGCGCCGTCCGGGACCACGTTGTCCCGCGACAGGTCGATCAGCTGGTCACGGGTGAACTGCGCCGGAATGATCCCGAGGCTCAGCGTCTGCACCAGCCGCATGATGGCCGCCATGGGCCGGGCGATGCCGAAGGGCAGGTTGACCACCAGCCGCCGCCGGCGCACCAGGCCCAGCATCTTGCCCACCAGCGCCCGCAGGGTCAGGGTCTCGGGTCCGCCAAGCTCGTAGATGCCGGGGCCGGAGGTGCCCAGCACACCGGCGACAACGGCGCGGGCCAGATCATCGACATAGACCGGCTGGAACCGGCTGTCGCCGCCCACGATCGGCAGCACGGGGCCAAAGCGGGTCATGGCGGCAAAACGGTTGAAGAACTTGTCTTCGGCGCCGAACAGCACCGAAGGCCGCAGGATCATCGCGCGCGGGAACGCCGCGAGGACGGCCGCCTCGCCTTCGGCCTTGCTGCGCGAATAGCCGCTGGCCGAGGCGGGATCGGCCCCCAGGGCCGAGATATGGACCAGCCGGGCGACGCCCTCCTCAGCCGCGAGCCGGGCGATGCGGGCCGCGCCGTCGACATGGATCGCCTGAAAGCTGTTCCTGCCCTTTTCGGTCAGCACGGCCACGCAATTGACCACGGCATCGGCACCCGTGAGCGCGCAGCGCACGCTGGCCTCATCGCGGATGTTGCAGAAGACCGGCTCCACCTGCCCGACAGCGCCATAGGTGCGGACAAACAGCGCCTCGTTGGGGTCGCGGGTGGCGACGCGGACGCGCCAGCCTTCCCGGGCCATGCGCTGCGCGACGTAGCGACCGACAAAACCCGATCCGCCGAAGATGGTGACAAGCTTGGACATGGACGCCTCTTCCTCAACCTTGGGCTCGGGTTTACCGCCCGTGCCGATTGCAGACAAGGCGCAAAAGGGTCGCGGCGCGGCGTCACAGCCAAGCAACCGGAATAGTTGCGGAATGGCGATTGACAGCCCCCGTGAGCGGCCATAAAAGCCCCGCTCACGACACCTGCCCAGGTGGCGGAATTGGTAGACGCGCTGGTTTCAGGTACCAGTGGCCGAAAGGTCGTGGAGGTTCGAGTCCTCTCCTGGGCACCAGTCGTCGGTCGATGCGCCAGCGCGCTCGCCCCTTTCGGTCGCACCCCCACCAGAGATCATGTTCAGGCCTGCCCGGGATGGTTTTCGTGCGCCAGGATCGTGCCGGCACGATGGTCAGGCATTGACCAGACCATCGAACCCAAGTTACTTAGGTTAATGCCTAACAATGAGTCGTCCATTCAAGACACCTTCAATGCGCTGGCTGATCCAACGCGACGCGCGGTGGTTCAGGCGCTCAGCAAGGGGCCCGCGACGGTCTCGCAATTGGCCAGCCCGTTCCCGATGGCCTTGCCGTCATTCACCCAGCATCTCGGCGTTCTCGAAAGCGCGGGTCTGATCGTTTCCAGACGGGAGGGGCGACGGCGGATCTGTGCGCTCAATCCCCAGGCCCTGCGAGAGGCCGAAGACTGGATGGCATCGTCGCGCCTTGAATGGGAAGCGCGGCTTGACCGATTTGAACAGCACCTGACCAGGACCAGACAGGAGGACTCCAATGAATGACCGCATCAGGCACGATGTCTCGGATTGGGCGTCGTGGCCATTGGATCGCGAAGTTGTCATCGCGAGGGTAGTCGAGGCGGATTGCCAGACGGCCTTTCGCGCCTGGGCTGACTCATTGCAGATCGTGCAGTGGTTCGGGCCCCGGGGATTCGAGATCGTGTCGCATGAGATCGATATCCGGGCCGGCGGCCGGTGGCGGTTTGACATGATCGCGCCGGACGGCACGCGGTATGGCAACCGCATGGAGTTCCTGCGGGTCGAGGCGGACCGGTTGATCGAATTCAGCCACGGCACCGATGCCGAAAACGATCCGGACCGGTTCCGCACGCTGATCACCTTCGACCAGCAGGACAACGGCAAGACGGTGGTCACATTGCGCCAGATGCACCCCACCAGCGAGCGCCGGTCGGCCGTGATCCGATTTGGCGCGGTCGAGTATGGGTCGCAGACGCTGGACAAGCTGGCAACGCATGTGGCGGGCAGATCCGGCCCGGCCGACGGCCAATAAAAAGGGGCGGCCGGGGCCGCCCCTTTCTTCAACATCTCACTTCGGGCAAGCGAGGGAACAATTGCCCACCTGGGAATGCAAACCCGCGCGGTCAGTTGAAGTTGTAGACCACCGACGCGCCGAAGGTGTTTTCGGCGTCAGCAAAGCTCGAGTCGGTCTGGTTGTTGAAGCTGGTCGAATAGCTGGTGCGCAGCGACAGCTTGTCGCTCAGCAGCACGCTCAGGGCCAGTTCGTTGGTCGCGGTCGTGGCGAACTCCGAGTAGATCACGTCGGTGTCGTTGGTGACATAGGCCGTGTCCGACAGCGAGTAGAACAGGTTCGACGAGACCGAGGCCGCGGCCTCGCTGACATCGGCGCCGCCATAGACTTCGGCCAGACGGTAGCCGGGGCCGGCCTGAAGCGACCACTGGACATCATTGGTGTTGATGATGCGATAGCCGAGGCCGGCGCCAAGGAACACGTCCTGGGTATATTCGCCCACCGTCGTGGTCAGGCGGTCAAAGGCCGCGTCGGCCTTGGCGTAGACGAACAGGGTGTCGTTGAGGTTGCGCCGATAGTCCGCGCCAGCCAGCAGCTGGTTTTCGGTCACGACGCCGTTGACGACGCCGTACTTGAAGTTGGCGGTCAGGTCGAAGCCGTTGACGCCGTCAAACGCGCCGTAGCGCAGGCCGACACCCATATCGGCGCTGGTGTCGCCATCATTGCTGGTGGACGAGGCGCGAAAGGCGAGGCTGCCATAGGTGCCGACTTCGCGGCCCTCGGTGCCGAATGCCGCCACGCCACGGTCGGCGTCGTCGGCGATCTGCTCTTCGAGGTCGGTCACTGCGTCGGCAGCGGCGCCGTCATTGGCAAACACGTCCGAAGCGGCAAACGCGCCGGTGGCGACAAAGCCGCTGATGGCGGCGATGATGAATACATTGGTCTTCATGGGTCATTCCTCTCCCAAAGAAGGTGACCCGTCCTTTCCATAGAACGGGGGTCACTGGGAGGCGGTCGCAAACGACTCGCCCCCTCAGCGCCACGCGTCGTCTATCGCGGAGCTCAGGCATAAGTGAAATTCAAAATAGTCGGGGTTGAGCCGAGTATTGCTTATGTCAATTGCTGATATTCGGCACAAGGGCCGCAGCATCTCCGCCAATGCCGATCTGGGTCAGTTTGCCGATGACCGCCTGACAGTCGGCATCCGAGATGCCCGAGACCTTGGCCAGCACCGAGGCCGCGGCCGCCTCGATGGCGGGGTCGATATCCTCGCGCCAGGTCGCCCAGATCGGGTAGTGGAACCGTGGCGCCTTCGGGACCAGATGCAACTGCCCGTTGTCGATATGGCGTTTGACAAAGCGCGCCGGCAGATAGGCGGCGAAGTCGCGGTTCAGGATGAAATCGGCGCTCATCGCGGCCAAGGCAAGCGTCAGGCCGGGGTTGGTCAGCTCGGGCAGTTCCGCAGCATGGGCCCGTATGAACTCGGACCCCCAGTCAACAAGGGCGTAGCGACCCTTGAGGTCCATGGTCGGATTTGGCCAGGGCGCGACCAGAACAAGTTCTTCCTCCATGATGCGCGTGACCTTCAGCCCCGGCCGAAGCTGCGGTGTGTAGAGCAGCGCCAATTGAACCACGCCCTCGACCAAAAGGCGGGTCAGGCGGTCCGGCATCCCCAGTTCGGCCCGGATGTTCAGATCCGGCATCTGCAGCCGCAGGCCGTCAATCAGCCGGAAACCAAGCCGTGGCCAGAGCGATTGCTGCGCGCCGATGGACAGGCTGCGGGTAAAA
>CAUJIU010000075.1 GCA_963205075.1 Pseudomonadota bacterium
GTGATGCCGGGCGACAACCTGAAGTTCAACGTCGAACTGATCGCCCCGATCGCCATGGAAGACGGCCTGCGCTTCGCCATCCGCGAAGGCGGCCGCACCGTCGGCGCCGGCGTCGTCTCCAAGATCATCGCCTGAGCGAGACAGATCGAATGAGGAAACGGCCAGCCTTCGGGCTGGCCGTTTTCGTTTGAGCGGCGCGCGATTGGCTGACACAAGGTCACATCGGTCAACCGGGGCGGTGCAGGCGACATGGTGACAGGCGGCGACCCGGCGACGGCCATCAGCCTCTGGCGCCACCGCGACTTCATGCGGCTCTGGGCGGCGCAGGCGGTCAGCGCCGTTGGCGCGCGCATCACCCGCACCGCGCTGCCGATGCTGGCAATCATGACCATTGACGCCAGCGCTTCCCAGATTGCCTTTCTGGGGACGCTGAGCGTTGCACCTGGTCTGATCGTCAGCCTGTTTGCCGGCGGCGTGATCGACCGGCGCGCCAAGCGGCCATTGCTGATCGGTGCCGACCTGGTGCGGGCGGCGATCCTGATGACAGTGCCGGTTGCCGCCTGGATGGGCCTGCTGGGCATGGGGCAACTCTATGTCGTCGCGGCGGCGGCCGGCGCGGCCACGACGCTGTTTGGCATCGCTGACAACACCTATCTGCCGATCCTGCTGGGCCGGCGCGACCTCGATGCCGCCAATGCGCGGCTGGAGGTGACGGATTCAGTGGCGGAGGGCATCGGCCCCTGGCTGGGCGGGGTGCTTGTCGGGCTGATCGGCGCGCCGCTGGCGATTCTGGCCGATGCGGTCAGCTATCTTTGGTCGGCCGTGCTGCTGGGCACGATCCGGACCCAAGAGGCGCCGCCTGCGGCCGAGACCGGCCAGAGCGGCGTGCTGTCCGACGCGCTTGGGGGCTATGCGGCCTGCATGGGACACCCCATCGTCGGCCGGCTGTTGCTGGCGCAGGGGCTCATCGCGCTGGGGGGCGGGTTCTTCGTGGCGCTCTACATGGTGGCGGCGCTCGACGTGATCGGGCTCGGGCCGGCGACGATCGGGCTGGTGATCGGCTGCGGCGGCCTGGGCAGCGCCCTGGGTGCCTTTGCCGTTGGCCCGGTCAAGCGCCGCCTCGGCGTTGGCCGGGCGCTGTTGGTCACGCTGCTGGCGGGCAAGCTGATCGACGCCGCCGTGCCGTTGGCGATGGCCATGCCCGAAGCCGCGGTGCCGCTGCTGATCTTCGGGCAACTGGTGGGCGATGCCTTCATGACCGTGTTCTTCGTGCTGGCGCTCAGCCTGCGGCAGGAGGTCTTGCCGCAGGCGACGCTGGGCCGGGCGAATGCCGCCTTCCATTTCACCGAAGGCGTCGCCCTGGTCGCGGGGTCGATCGTGGCCGGACTGCTGGTGCTGGTCTGGCCGGTGCTCTGGGTGATGGTCGCCTCGATGCCGCTGGGCCTGCTGGCCGCCGCGATGATGTGGGGCGCGCGGTCCGGCTAGCCTAGGGCCCCGGCGCGCGCCCGACTGCCGCGTCGGCGTCGCTGGCGGCCCGGTCCAGCGTTTCGCTCAGCGACTGCCTGAGCCGCTCGAACTGGTCCTGATCGGCGCGGCGCGGCACCGTGCCATCCCATTTGCGCAGCACGACCGCGCCGCGGGTGAAGGGCAGGGGCACCAGCATCCTGTCCCAGCCGGGCAGCCGCCACTGGCGACGGGTCGAGTTGGCCGCGACCCAGACCTCGCAGCCTGTCGCCTGTGCCCATTCCAGCGGCGCATCCTGCAGGATCCGGGCCGGGCCCTTGTAGCCGTCGGCGGGCAAGGCCAGGCTCTTGCCGCTCTGCACCAGCCTGAGGATGGCACGCGAGGCCGCGAGGTTCGAGGCCCGTCCGTCCACGCCGAAAGGCAGCATCCCGAGCCGCTTCTGCACCCCGCCGCCGATCCGGCCATCGCGGTTTCTGGCAAAAAGCGTGATGAGGCGGTCGCGTTCCGGGGGCAGGGTGATCGAGGCCATGATCAGCCGGCTGTGCCAGTAGACCAGCACCACCGGCCCCCTGCGCATCGCCGCGCCAAGAGCATCGGCGCCTTCGATCTGCCAGCGCGATGTGGCAAGGCACAGGCGCATGTAGCCGACCATGATCGCCGCCGAGAGACGTTCCAGCCACGAGGCGCTGACGGTTGGCTCGAACGCCTCCACCTGATCGCTCCTTTGCTGCGCCGGTTGCGAAACTTCTAGGTTCTTCTGTCCAAAACATGCAAGCCCGAGCCTTGCAAGCCGCCGAAAGAGCCGCTAATTGCGGTCTTGGCTTTAGGGGTATAGCTCAGTTGGTAGAGCGACGGTCTCCAAAACCGTAGGTCGCGGGTTCAAGCCCTGCTGCCCCTGCCAAGCCAAAGTCCGACGCCGCCCCGACGAGAAAGGCGATTGCTCTGACTTCCTCTCCAGAAAACGGACTGTCGGTGGCGCTGCATATCGGGGCGCACAAGACGGCATCGACGCATCTGCAAGCCTCGCTGAACGCCGCAGCGCTTGATCTCGCGGCTGCGGGCGTGCGGTTCTACGGCCCCGATTACCTGCGCAAGCAGGGACGGACCCTGCCGCAGATGTTCGGGCTGGCCGAGGCCGAGGCCAGACGGCCCGCGCCGGACCAGGCACGGTTCCTGGCCAAGGACGGGCACAGGATCGTGTTGAGCGAGGAGAACTTCTGCGGCCCGCTGCATGACGGGCGCGGCCAGATGGCGATCCCGCTCTATCCGCTGGCCGAGGCCCGGGTCGGGGCGCTGGTCCATGCTTTGAACCCTTTGCCGGTCGACCTGTTCGTTGCCATCAGGGATCCGGCGCGGTTCGTGACCTCCGCCTACAGCCAGATGCTGATGGGCGGGCATGTGATGCCGTTCCGGGCGTTTCGGGCCGCCAATCCGTTCCGCCGTATCGGCTGGGCGGCACTGATCGGGCGGCTGCGGGCGGTGCCGGGCCTGCGAAGCCTGACCGTCTGGCAGTATGAGGATTACAGCGCCACCTTCGGGCAGATCGTGAGCGGCCTTGTCGGGGCTGATGCCGCCGCCGTCGTCGCCCCGCAGGCCCGTCATGCGCACCGGTCCCTGTCGGCACGGGCGGTCCGGGCAACGCTGGCCAGCCACAAGGCCGGAGACGCCGGCGATCTGGCGCTGATTGCGCGCAACCGCTTTCCCGCCTCATCCGATGGCAGCGACCGGTTTGATCCCTTCAGTCCCGATGACCATGCCGCATCCGAGCGGCTCTACGCCGCGCAGGTCGCCAAGATCGCCGCCATGCCGGGCGTGACGCTGCTGAGCCCGCCCAACTAGCCCCGGAGCGGGGCCTTGCTTGCATTCGCTGCGGCAAGGGCCTATGTCGCGCCTGTCGCAGAACCTGAGAGACCGTCATGGCCCGCACCAATCCCGTCCAGTTCGTCCAGCAAGTCCGTTCCGAGGTCAGCAAGGTGGTCTGGCCGAGCCGGCGCGAAGTGCTGATGACGACCGCGATGGTGGTGTTTCTGGCCGCCATGGCCGGGATCCTGTTCTCGCTGGTTGATCTGCTGATCCGCTCCGGATTGCAGGGTGTGCTGACTTACTTCGGGTCATAGTCGGCAGGTTTTCTGCCGCTACCCCCTTGAATTTACGGGGCGGGGCTAGTATCCGCTGCGGACTTTCGGAAACGGGGCGTGCGGCGATTCGTGTTGCACGCCGATTTTCGTTTTCGGGACAGGCAGTTCAAGTGCCTGTTAATTCTGGAATTTTCGGCCCAAGGGCCGAGTCGCGTCGAGGTGTCGAAGAACATGGCTAAACGGTGGTACTCAGTTAGCGTGCTTTCGAACTTCGAGAAGAAGATCGCTGAAACCATCCGCACCAAGGTGGCCGAGCAGGGGCTCGAGTCGCAGATCGACGAAGTTCTGGTGCCGACCGAGGAAGTGATCGAGGTTCGTCGCGGCAAGAAGGTCACGACCGAGCGCCGCTTCATGCCGGGCTATGTGCTGGTGCATATGGAACTGTCTGACGAGGGCTATCACCTGATCAACTCGATCAACCGCGTCACCGGCTTTCTGGGTCCGCAGGGCCGTCCGATGCCGATGCGCGATGCCGAGGTGCAGGCCATCCTGGGCCGGGTCGAAGAAGGCCAGGAAGCGCCGCGCACGCTGATCCATTTCGAGATCGGCGAGAAGGTCAAGGTCAACGACGGGCCGTTCGAGGATTTCGACGGCATGGTCGAGGAAGTCGACGAGGATCATCAGCGCCTCAAGGTGATGGTCTCGATCTTTGGCCGGGCCACCCCGGTCGAGCTGGAATTCACTCAGGTCTCCAAGCAGGGCTGAGTGCATCTCGTGGGAGGCGAGGGCGGCGCGCCGTCCGGACCGGACCACACAACGTGAACTCCGCCCACGCGTGGGCCGGAAGTTGGAAAAAGGAGAGGCCTCATGGCCAAGAAAGTAATGGGCTCGCTGAAGCTGCAGGTGAAAGCCGGGCAAGCCAACCCCTCCCCGCCGGTCGGCCCCGCTCTGGGTCAGCGCGGCATCAACATCATGGAATTCTGCAAGGCCTTCAACGCCAAGACCGCAGACATGGAACCCGGCTCGCCGATTCCGACCGTGATCACCTACTACCAGGACAAGTCGTTCACGATCGACACCAAGTCGCCGCCGGCCTCGTTCCTGATCAAGAAGGCCGCCGGTCTCAAGCCGGTCGGCAAGCGCAACCGTCCCAAGGCTTCGGTGAAGCCGGGCAAGGAAGTCGCGGGCTCGGTCTCGCTCGCACAGGTCCGCCAGATCGCGGAAGCCAAGATGGCTGACCTGAACGCAACCAGCATCGAAGGCGCCATGAAGATCATCATGGGTTCCGCCAAGTCGATGGGCATCGAGGTGAAGTGATGGCAAAGCTTGGTAAACGTACCCGCGCCGCCCGCGACGCCTTTGTCGGCAAGGCCAACCTGTCGGTTGCCGATGCCGTCGCCCTGGTCAAGGGCGCAGCCAGCGCCAAGTTCGACGAGACCATCGAGGTCGCCGTCAATCTGGGTGTCGATCCGCGCCACGCCGACCAGATGGTCCGTGGCACGGTGAACCTGCCCAACGGCACCGGCAAGACGGTCCGCGTTGCGGTGTTCGCCCGTGGCGACAAGGCCGAGCAGGCCAAGGCCGCCGGAGCCGACATCGTTGGCGCCGAAGACCTGATGCAGACCGTTCTGGACGGCAAGATCGACTTCGATCGCTGCATTGCCACTCCGGACATGATGCCGATCGTCGGCCGTCTGGGCAAGGTGCTCGGCCCGCGCAACCTGATGCCGAACCCCAAGATCGGCACCGTGACGGTTGACGTGACCGAGGCCGTGACCGCCGCCAAGGGTGGCCAGGTGCAGTTCAAGGCCGAGAAGGCCGGTGTGGTCCATGCCGGTATCGGCAAGGCCTCCTTCACCGCCGAAAAGCTGGCCGAGAACCTGCGCGCCTTCGTCGACGCGGTCCAGAAGGCCAAGCCGACCGGCGCCAAGGGCACCTACATGAAGAAAGTCGCCATCAGCTCGACCATGGGTCCGGGCGTGTCGGTCGACGTGTCTTCGGCCACGGGCAACGCCTGAGGCCAGCCGCCGCGCCGGGGCTGACCCGGCCGGCGCAAGAGATTTCCCTCCGGTTCGCCGGGGGGAATGGCGGGGCCGCCTGACTGGCCCCGTCCTGTCCGAGACGGAGGGCCGGGGAAACCCGCTAAGTCCTTCCTGAGATGGGAAACGAGACAAGATTTCCGTTTGGTGGCCGCCTGGCTTCCTTTCGGGCGATCGAGGCCTCGGGACCCTGTTACGGACCCGAAGAGCCTCCGGATTTCCGGTGGCAAATATGAGCCGGGGGGAAACCCCCAAACTTGGAGTGAAACTGTGGATAGAGCCCAGAAAGAGAAAGTGGTCGAGGAACTCGGCCAGATCTTTGAAAGCTCTGGCGTCGTGGTGGTTGCCCGCTACGAAGGCATGACGGTTGCACAAATGCAGGACCTGCGCGCGAAAATGCGTGAAGTGGGCGGGTCCGTGCGCGTTGCCAAGAACAAGCTCGCCAAGATCGCCCTTGAGGGGAAGCCCTGCGCAAGCATCGCCGAATTCCTCACGGGCATGACCGTGATCTCCTATTCCGAGGACCCCGTGGCTGCTGCCAAGGTCGTCGACGCCTATGCCAAGACCAACGAAAAGCTGGTCGTGCTGGGCGGTGCAATGGGTGACACGGCTCTGGATCCTGCCGGTGTGAAAGCCGTTGCCGGGATGCCGTCGCGTGAGGAGCTTATCGCTTCGATCGTGGCTTGCATCGGGGCACCTGCTTCGAACATCGCCGGGGCCATTGGCGCGCCTGCTTCGAACATCGCGAGCATTCTTTCGACCATCGAAGAGAAAGCTGCATAAGCAACCGGATTACCCGATGGGGCCGAGCCGAACCGCGCAAGGCCCTGACGTTGGAACACACATCAAACGAACGGAAAGCATAAAATGGCTGATCTGAAAAAACTCGCCGAAGAGATCGTGAACCTCACGCTCCTGCAGGCCCAAGAACTGAAGACGATCCTCAAGGACGAATACGGCATCGAGCCCGCTGCTGGCGGCGCTGTCATGATGGCCGGTCCGGCTGGCGGCGCTGCCGCTGAAGCCG
>CAUJIU010000076.1 GCA_963205075.1 Pseudomonadota bacterium
GGGCTTTCTGGTGGGCACCTTCATCGCCTTCCAGCTCGCATTCCCGTCGCTCAACTGGGAGTTCCTGCAAGGCTACGGCAACTTCGGCCGGCTGCGGCCGGTGCATACCTCGGCGGTGATCTTTGCCTTTGGCGGCAACGCGCTGATCGCGACCTCGTTCTATGTCGTCCAGCGCACCTGCGCCGCCCGCCTGTGGGGTGGCAACCTCTCCTGGTTCGTGTTCTGGGGCTACAACCTGTTCATCGTGCTGGCTGCGACCGGCTACCTGATGGGCGCGACCCAGTCCAAGGAATACGCCGAGCCGGAATGGTACGTCGATATCTGGCTGACCGTGGTCTGGCTGGCCTATCTGGCCGTGTTCATGGGCACGCTGTTCAAGCGCCGGGAGCCCCATATCTACGTGGCCAACTGGTTCTACCTGGCCTTCATCGTCACCATTGCCATGCTGCACGTGATCAACAACCTCAGCCTGCCCGTTTCGATCTTCGGGTCGAAATCGGTTCAGGTCTTTTCCGGGGTGCAGGATGCGATGGTCCAGTGGTGGTATGGCCACAACGCCGTCGGCTTCTTCCTGACCGCGGGCTTCCTCGGCATGATGTACTATTTCGTGCCCAAGCAGGCCGGCCGCCCCGTCTACAGCTACAAGCTGTCGATCATCCACTTCTGGGCGCTGATCTTCCTCTACATCTGGGCCGGTCCGCACCATCTGCACTACACCGCCCTGCCCGACTGGGCGGCGACGCTGGGCATGGTGTTCTCGGTCATCCTGTGGATGCCCAGCTGGGGCGGCATGATCAACGGCCTGATGACCCTCTCGGGCGCCTGGGACAAGATCCGCACCGACCCGATCATCCGCATGTTCGTGATCTCGCTCGGCTTTTACGGCATGTCGACCTTCGAGGGCCCGATGATGTCGATCCGCGCGGTCAACTCGCTGTCGCATTACACCGACTGGACCATCGGCCACGTGCATTCGGGCGCGCTGGGCTGGAACGGCATGATCACCTTCGGCGCGCTCTACTTCATGACGCCGAAGCTGTGGAACCGCGCCGGTCTCTACAGCCTGCGCCTGGTCAACTGGCACTTCTGGCTCGCCACCATCGGCATCATCCTCTACGCCTCGTCGATGTGGGTGACCGGGATCATGGAAGGCCTGATGTGGCGCGAGGTCGACGCCAACGGCTTCCTCGTCAACTCCTTCGCCGACACCGTCGCCGCCAAGTATCCGATGTATGTCGTGCGCGGCACCGGCGGCCTGATGTACCTCACCGGCGCAATCATCATGTGCTTCAACCTCTGGATGACGGCATTCGGCAAGCACCAGCCTGCCGCTGTCGCCACGCCGGCCGAATAGGGAGCGAGCCATGGGATTTCTTGAGCGTCACAAGGTTCTGGAAAAGAACGCGACCCTGCTGCTTGCCGGCAGCCTGGTCGTGGTCGCGGTGGGCGGCATCGTCGAGATCGCGCCGCTGTTCTACCTTCAGAACACCATCGAAAAGGTCGATGGCATGCGGCCCTACTCGCCGCTCGAACTGACCGGGCGCGACATCTATGTCCGCGAGGGCTGCTATGTCTGCCACAGCCAGATGATCCGGCCGATGCGCGACGAGGTCGAGCGCTACGGCCATTACAGCCTCGCGGCCGAATCGATGTATGACCACCCCTTCCAGTGGGGATCGAAGCGGACCGGCCCCGACCTGGCCCGCGTCGGCGGCCGCTATTCGGACGAATGGCATGTCGACCATCTGACGAACCCCGAGGCGGTGGTGCCCGAATCGGTCATGCCGAAATACGCCTTCCTGATGGACCGGATGATCGATGGCGAATACATCGCCGACCTGTTGTCGACCCATCGCATGGTCGGCGTGCCCTATACCGACGAGATGATCGAATCCGCCGCCGCCGACTTCCGGGTTCAGGTGGATCCGCTGGGCGACTGGGACGGTCTGGTCGAGCGCTATCCGGGCGCCCAGGTGCGCAACTTCGACGGGCAGCCCGGCATCTCCGAGATGGATGCGCTGATCGCTTACCTGCAAGTGCTGGGAACGTTGGTCGATTTCTCGACCTTCACTCCCGACGCGAGCCGCTGAGGAGGGCAGACCGATGAGCCTCTACTCCTTCCTGCGTGAACTGGCGGACAGCTGGGTCCTGCTTGGGCTGTTCGTGTTCTTTGTCGGCACCTTTGCCTGGGCCTGGCGGCCCGGCAGCCGGCCCATCCACGACGACGCCGCCGGCATTCCGTTCCGCAACGAATTCCAACCCGCCCCAGAGACAGAAGCGGAGACCAAGTCATGAGCAAGGCCCCGCAGAAAAAGCCGGATGTCGAAACCACCGGCCATGAATGGGACGGGATCGAGGAATTCAACAATCCGCTGCCCCGCTGGTGGCTCTGGATCCTGTACGCCACCATCGCCTGGGGCGTCTGGTACACCATCGCCTATCCGGCCTGGCCGCTGATCCAGGGCGCGACCGCCGGCTACCAGGGGTTTTCGACCCGCGCCAACGTCGCCACCGAAATCGCCGCGGTCGAGACCGCCAATGCCGGCAAGATGGCCGAGCTGGCCGCCATTGATCTCGCGACGCTGTCGGACAATCCGGACCTGCAACAATTCGCCGTGAGCGGCGGGGCGGCAATCTTCCGCGCCAATTGCTCGCAGTGCCACGGATCGGGCGCGGCGGGCGCCAAGGGCTACCCCAACCTGCTCGACGACGACTGGCTCTGGGGCGGCTCGATCGACGAGATCGCCTACACCGTCACCAACGGCATCCGCAACGAACAGTCGCCCGATGCGCGCTGGACCGAGATGCCCGCCTTCGGCGACATGCTGGAAAAGTCCGATATCGAGGCGGTGGTGAACCATGTGCTGGCCATATCGGGCCAGGAGCATGACGCGGCGCTCGCCGCGACCGGCGCGGATGTGTTCGCCGAGAACTGCGCCTCCTGTCATGGCGATCTGGGCGAGGGCAGCCGCGACATGGGCGCCCCGGCGCTCAACGACGCCATCTGGCTCTATGGCGGCGACGCGGCCACCCTGACCGAAACCGTCAGCAAGGCCCGCTTCGGCGTCATGCCCGCATGGTCAGAACAATTCCGCGCCG
>CAUJIU010000077.1 GCA_963205075.1 Pseudomonadota bacterium
GTGATGCCGGGCGACAACCTGAAGTTCAACGTCGAACTGATCGCCCCGATCGCCATGGAAGACGGCCTGCGCTTCGCCATCCGCGAAGGCGGCCGCACCGTCGGCGCCGGCGTCGTCTCCAAGATCATCGCCTGAGCGAGAAAAGACTAACGTGCAGGGCGGGTTGCCCGCCTTGCACATCCGACAACAAGAGGTTCGACGTGGTCCGGCAATCCTGCCCGGCCCACCTCTCAACCTGAAGCCGCGAAAGGCATAGCCCATGGCCGCCCAAAGCCAAAACATTCGCATTCGGCTCAAGGCTTTCGATTATCGCGTGCTGGATGCCAGCACCGCCGAGATCGTCAGCACCGCAAAACGGACCGGCGCCTCGGTGCGCGGGCCGATTCCGCTGCCGAACAAGATCGAGAAATTCACCGTTCTGCGTGGTCCGCACATCGACAAGAAGTCGCGTGACCAGTTCGAGATCCGCACCCACAAGCGGCTCCTGGACATCGTCGATCCGACGCCGCAGACCGTTGACGCCCTGATGAAGCTCGACCTCGCCGCTGGCGTTGATGTCGAGATCAAGGTCTAAGGGGGGCAATCAGACATGTTGCGCTCTGGTGTAATCGCAAAGAAAGTCGGCATGACCCGGCTGTTCATGGAAGACGGCCGTCAGATTCCGGTCACCGTCCTCCAGTTGGAAAACCTGCAGGTCGTGGCCCAGCGGACCGTCGAGAAGGATGGCTATACCGCCGTTCAGCTTGGCGCCGGTGCCGCCAAGGTCAAGCGGGTCTCCAAGGCCATGCGTGGCCATTTCTCGGCCGCCTCGGTCGAGCCCAAGCGGAAGGTCGCCGAATTCCGGGTCGCCCCGGAAAACATGATCCCCGTCGGTGAGGAGATCATCGCTGCCCATTACTTCGAGGGGCAGTTCGTGGACGTGTCCGGCACGTCGATCGGCAAGGGCTTTGCCGGTGTCATGAAGCGTCACAACTTCGGCGGCCTGCGGGCGTCGCATGGTGTGTCGGTCAGCCACCGCAGCCACGGTTCGGTCGGTCAGTGTCAGGATCCGGGCCGCATCTTCAAAGGCAAGAAGATGGCCGGTCACATGGGTTCGGCCCGCGTGACCACGCAGAACCTGCAGGTCGTCAAGACCGATATCGACCGCGGCCTGATCCTTGTGAAGGGCGCCGTGCCCGGCAACAAGGGTGGCTGGGTCACCATCAAGGACGCGGTCAAGAAGGCCGTGCCCGAGAACGTGATCTACCCCGCCGCGCTCAAGTCGGCCGCCGCCGCAGCCCGCCAGGCCGCTGACGAGGCCGCCGCACAGGCCGCCGCCGAAGAAGCCGCAGCCGCCAAGGCCGCCGCCGAAGCGGAACAGGCTGCGCTGGACGCCGCCGAAGCGGAAGCCGCCAATGCAACGCCGGCCGATGACGCCGCTGAAGGAGGCGAAAACAATGAAGGCTGATGCGATCAAGCTCGATGGCAAGGCCGCCGGTTCGATTGATCTCAGCGATGAGATCTTCGGCCTGGAGCCCCGTGCCGACATCCTGCACCGCATGGTGCGCTGGCAGCGTGCCCGCGCCCAGCAGGGCACTCACGCGACCCTCGGCAAGTCCGACGTCAGCTACTCGACCAAGAAGATCTACCGCCAGAAGGGCACCGGTGGCGCACGCCACGGCTCCCGCAAGGCGCCGATCTTCCGTCACGGTGGCGTCTACAAGGGCCCGACCCCGCGGTCGCATGCCCATGACCTGACCAAGAAGTTCCGCAAGCTCGGCCTGCGCCATGCGCTATCGGCCAAGTTCAAGGCGGGCGAACTGGTGGTTCTGGACGTGGCCGAGATCAAGGAAGCCAAGACCGGCATTCTTGCCAAGCAGGTTGCAAAGCTGGGCTGGAAGCGTGCGCTGATCATTGACGGGGCAACCGTCAACGAGGTCTTTGCCCGTGCGGCCCGCAACCTTGAAAACCTGGACGTGCTGCCGGAGATCGGCGCGAACGTCTACGACATCCTGCGCAGTGACACGCTCGTGCTCACCAAGGCGGCTGTCGAAGCTCTGGAGGCCCGCCTGAAATGAGTGCCAAGGCAGAACATTACGATGTGATCCGCAAGCCGATCATCACCGAGAAGGCAACCATGGCGTCGGAATCGAACGCCGTGGTCTTCGAAGTGGCGATCGAGGCCAACAAGCCGCAGATCAAGGAGGCCGTCGAGGCGCTGTTCGGTGTCAAGGTGAAGTCGGTCAACACGACCATCACCAAGGGCAAGGTCAAGCGCTTCCGTGGCCAGCTCGGCACCCGCCGGGACGTCAAGAAAGCCTATGTGACCCTGGTCGAAGGCAACACCATCGACGTCTCGACCGGTCTCTGACCGGGCCTGACGGCGCAGAATTGAACCCCGGCCGGGCAACCGGCCGGGGTTTTGCTTTGCGCCCCCCCCGGACTTGCCCGCGGGCGCCCCCTGTGCCAGCATTCGGCCCGAGGAGGGACAGACATGGCCGGGCACCGGATATTCACCACCAGTTTCGCCAGCATCTACCCGCTTCTGGTGGCCAAGGCCGAACGGAAGGGCCGCACGCGGGCCGAGGTGGATGAAATCATCGCCTGGCTGACCGGCTATGATGCCGCCGGGCTGGCCCGAACCATCGCCGCCAAGACCGATTACCAGCATTTCTTTGCCGAGGCGCCCGCGCTTCATCCGGCGCGCGCACAGATCAAGGGGGTGATCTGCGGGGTCCGGATCGAGGAGCTGGAGGATCCGCTGATGCGCGAGATCCGCTATCTCGACAAGCTGATCGACGAACTGGCCAAGGGGCGCCCGATGGCCAAGATCCTGCGCGCCTGACAGTCCGGGACCGGGGCCCGCGCAAGCCTGAGCAGACTGAGCATCGTCACTTGACCTTGCCCGGCCCTTCGCCTACACGACCGCATCCGCAAAGCCCCGGATTCGTCCGGGGCTCTGCTTTTGTTCGCAAGAACAGATACCACCGGGGACCTTCGGGGCCCTAAAACGAACAGCCGGGCTAATCGCCCGCAAAGCAACGGAAGACATCAAGCATGGCACTCAAGTCGTATAAGCCGACGACGCCTGGCCAGCGAGGGCTGGTTCTGATCGACCGTTCGGAGCTTTGGAAAGGACGCCCCGTCAAGGCCCTCACCGAGGGTCTGAGCAAGACGGGCGGCCGGAACAACACCGGACGGATCACGATGTGGCACAAGGGTGGGGGCGCCAAGCGTCTCTATCGCATCGTCGATTTCAAGCGTCGCAAATTTGACATTCCGGCGACCGTGGAACGGATCGAATACGATCCGAACCGGACCGCCTTCATCGCGCTGATCCGCTATTCGGACGGCGAGCAGGCCTATATCCTGGCCCCGCAGCGTCTGGCTGTCGGCGATCAGGTCGTGGCCGGCGCCAAGACCGACGTCAAGCCCGGCAACGCGATGCCGTTCTCGGGCATGCCGATCGGCACGATCGTCCACAACATCGAGCTGAAGGCCGGCAAGGGCGGCCAGATTGCCCGCGCCGCCGGCACCTACGCCCAGTTCGTCGGCCGTGACGGCGGCTACGCCCAGCTGCGCCTGTCTTCGGGCGAGCTGCGCATGGTCCGTCAGGAATGCATGGCCACCGTCGGTGCCGTGTCCAACCCCGACAACTCGAACCAGAACTACGGCAAGGCCGGTCGCATGCGCCACCTTGGCATTCGCCCGACCGTCCGCGGTGTCTCCATGAACCCGATCGATCACCCGCATGGTGGTGGTGAGGGCCGCACCTCCGGAGGCCGCCACCCGGTCACTCCGTGGGGCAAGGGCACCAAGGGCAACAAGACCCGTAACCGTAACAAGGCGTCCAGCAAGCTCATCCTGCGCTCGCGTCACGCCAAGAAGAAGGGGCGCTAAGACATGTCGCGTTCTGTATGGAAAGGCCCCTTCGTTGACGCCTATGTGCTCAAGAAGGCCGAAGCGGTCCGCGAAGGCGGCCGCAATGAAGTCATCAAGATCTGGTCGCGCCGCTCGACGATCCTGCCCCAGTTCGTGGGCCCGACGTTTGGCGTCTACAACGGCCAGAAGCACATCCCGGTCAACGTGACCGAAGACATGATCGGCCAGAAGTTCGGCGAGTACTCGCCGACGCGGACCTATTACGGTCACGCAGCCGACAAAAAAGCGAAGCGGAAATAAGCCATGAGCAAGGACAAAAATCCCCGCCGTGTGGCCGATAACGAAGCGATGGCCAAAAGCCGGATGCTGCGTACCTCGCCGCAGAAGCTGAACCTCGTCGCCGCGATGATCCGTGGCAAGAAGGTCGAAAAGGCCCTTTCGGACCTGACCTTCTCGAAGAAGCGGATCGCCGAAGACGTCAAGAAATGTCTTCAGTCAGCGATCGCCAACGCCGAAAACAACCACAACCTCGATGTCGATGAACTCGTCGTCGCCGAGGCCTATGTGGGCAAGAACCTGGTCATGAAGCGTGGCCGTCCGCGTGCGCGCGGCCGCTACGGCAAGATCATGAAGCCGTTTTCGGAGCTGACGATCAAGGTGCGTCAAGTCGAGGAGCAAGCCTAATGGGTAACAAAGTCAATCCCGTCGGGATGCGCCTCCAGGTCAACCGTACCTGGGACAGCCGCTGGTATGCCGACACCAAGGAATACGGAAACCTTCTGCTCGAAGACCTCAAGATCAAGGACTTCGTCAAGAAGGAGTGCAAGCAGGCCGGCATCAGCCGCGTGATCATCGAGCGTCCGCACCGCAAGTGCCGCGTCACGATCCACGCCGCCCGTCCCGGCGTGATCATCGGCAAGAAGGGCGCCGATATCGAGACCCTGCGCAAGAAGCTGGCCAACCTGACCAAGTCCGAGCTGCACCTCAACATCGTTGAAGTGCGCAAGCCCGAGATGGACTCGGCGCTGGTCGGCGAATCGATCGCGCAGCAGCTCGAGCGCCGGGTTTCGTTCCGTCGCGCAATGAAGCGCGCGGTGCAGAACGCCATGCGCATGGGCGCCCTGGGTATCCGGGTCAACGTCGCGGGCCGCCTCGGCGGCGCCGAGATCGCCCGGACCGAGTGGTATCGTGAAGGCCGCGTGCCGCTGCATACCCTGCGTGCCAACATCGACTACGCCCTGTCCGAAGCCGTGACCCCCTATGGAATCATCGGGATCAAGGTCTGGATCTTCAAGGGCGAGATCATGGAGCACGATCCGCAGGCTGCCGACCGCAAGGCCCAGGAGCTGCAGGACGGACCCGCCCCGCGCGGTGCCCGCCCCGGCGGCCGTGACCGGTAAGGAGTAGAAAAGATGCTGCAACCAAAGCGCACAGCGTTCCGCAAGCTGCACAAGGGCCGCATTCATGGCGAAGCCAAAGGCGGCTCCGACCTGAACTTCGGCTCCTTCGGCCTCAAGGCCACCCAGCCCGAGCGGGTGACCGCGCGTCAGATCGAGGCAGCCCGCCGCGCCCTGACCCGCCACATGAAGCGTCAGGGCCGGGTCTGGATCCGGATTTTCCCGGACACTCCGGTCACCTCCAAGCCCGTCGAGGTTCGTATGGGCAAGGGCAAGGGTTCGGTCGATTTCTGGGCCTGCAAGGTCAAGCCCGGCCGGATCATGTTCGAGATCGACGGCGTCAGCGAAACCATCGCCCGCGAAGCCCTGCGCCTCGCCGCGATGAAGCTGCCGATCAAGACCCGCACCGTGGCCCGCGAGGACTGGTAAGCCACTGGCCGGACGACTTGGCCAACCGGCCAGTCGCTGGCAGAGCGGACGCAATAGAAAAGAAGCCCCGACCCGTCAAACGGCCGGGGCTTTCTCGTTCTTCACCTCAGGAGCCGCCGTGCAGACCGTCGACATCGTCAAATGGATCGCCACCATCGTGCAACTTGTGGGCTACGGGCTGACCGGCCTGAACGCGGCGCCGTGGAACGTCTATGCCTTCATTATCGGCATCGCGCTCTGGTTCGCGGTCGGGGTGATGTGGAAGGACCGGGCGATCATGGTCGTGCATGTCGGGGCCTTCATTTCGCTGACGGCGGGCTACCTGAATTCCTGAGGGCGGGCTGGCCGCCACGGCCGAAGGCCGTTGTCGGACCCGGCGCGGCCCTGTATCCCTGCCGGAAACCGCCAGCATCGGACATCTCGCCATGACCCCCAGAACCATTGACCGGACCATTGACCGGACCATTGGCGGCCTCTTTCTGGGGGCCTTCCTGCTTTATGGCATCGGCAGCACGCTGACCTTGCAGGGTCAGCTCCAGCCGGGTGTGGCGCTGATGCTGGCCAATTCGCTTGCTGTCGCTTCAATCGGGTTCCTGGTCAGATCGGTGCTTGCCGGCGACGAACCGGCAGTGGCGCGGTCCTACCTGATTACCCGGATTGCCGAGGCGGTCTTTCTGGGGGCAGGCGCGCTCTTTCTGCTGAGAGACCCCGAAGGCGGGGCGGTCATCAATGCGGCGCTCTATCACGCCGGCATGGTCATCCTCGGGCTTGGCAGCCTGCCGTTCTGCCGGGCGCTGATCTGGCGGCGCCTGGTGCCGGCGGCACTGGGCTGGCTGGGTCTGATCGGCTACGCGGTCTTCGCGGCCGGCATGGTGGCGGATGCGGCGGGCTACAGCACCGCCGGCATGGTGATGCTGGTGCCCGGCGCGGCTTTCGAGGTGATCTTCGGTCTTTGGCTGATCTTGCGCGGCTTCTCGCGGACCTGACGGCGCGGCCCCGCCTGGCCATTCGCCTGCGCCCGTCCATGCCGGGGCTTTTTCCGGCGCGTGCATTGGGCTATGACGCGCTCATGTCAGAGATATCCTCACTGTTCGTGACCCGCCTGTACCGCGCCCGTCTGGCCGAGCTTGGCAAGCCCGTCGATGCCGCCGAGCTGGAAGCTTCCTGCCTGTCGATCGCCGAGGATGACGAGGCCGGTCAGGCCTGGTGCGAGGAAAACGGCTATGCCGGCTATACCAGCTACGCCTCGCTGGCCGATCTGGCCTGGCGGTTTCCGGTGTTCAAGGCGCTGGTCAAGGTGCTCGACAGGCATGTCGAGGCGTTTGCCAGCGATCTGGCCTTCGATCTGGGCGAGGGCAAGCTGAAGCTCGACAGCCTCTGGATCAACATCCTGCCCGAGGGCGGCATCCACACCTCGCATATCCACCCCCATTCGGTCATCAGCGGCACCACCTATGTGGCGATGCCCGAAGGCACCAGCGCCATCCGCTTCGAAGACCCGCGGCTGGCGATGATGATGGCCGCGCCGACGCGAGCCAAGGATGCCCCGCGCGAATTGCGCAGCTTCATCACCATCGCGCCCGATGTGGGCGATATCCTGCTCTGGGAAAGCTGGCTGCGCCACGAAGTGCCGATGAACTTCGCCGAGCAAGACCGCATCAGCGTCAGCTTCAACTACCGCTGGGAGTAAGGCGTGAGCCGCCGATTTGTCCGGCTGTCTTGTCCGAAACCTCGGCCCGCGCGGCCCGCGGGGCAATATTTCCTGCGACTTTGTGCTTGCCCCCGCCGGGGTGCTCCCTTATAGGGACGCATCTTGCGGGTCCGGGTCACTGGATTCGCATGTCAATCAATGACTCCACCAGATGCAGGGTCACCCCAACCGGGCCCTCTGGTGATGTTGAAAGGAAAGCGGCGATGAACGCCAAGGAACTTCGTAACAAGACGCCGGACCAGCTCCGCGACGAGCTTGTCAGCCTCAAGAAAGAGGCCTTCAACCTGCGCTTCCAGCAGGCAACCGGCCAGCTTGAGAACACCGCCCGCATGCGCACGGTTCGCCGCGACGCTGCCCGGGTCAAGACCCTGTTGAACGAAAAGGCGGCTGCCGCCGCTTCGGAGGCCTGAGACCATGCCCAAACGCATCCTCCAAGGTGTCGTCACCTCGAACCAGAACCAGCAGACCGTGACCGTCAAGGTCGAGC